>CAZFDW010000242.1:0-9781 GCA_964517865.1 uncultured Chitinophaga sp. | reverse complement strand
AGAGCAACTGACTCTTAATCCGTAGGTCGAAGGTTCGAGTCCTTCTGGGAGCACTATTTGAGAACGCAGGGTTTCGCATTCACGCGAAGCCCTGCGTTTTTTATTGGTTTTTTCGATTGTCGCCGCAGGAGTCGGTTTGCCTGTTTTCACCATTTCGCGTGTCTCACTGGCCACCTGGATGGCCACCACTGGCTGAACAGCCGCCGCGAAGTCTTCCGGACGAACCTGAACGTAGTGTTTGTTTGCGATCGCCTCAGAGTGTCCCAACCAGACGGCAACGACTTTTGAATCGAACCGTTGGCGTAATTCCGTCGCCCGAGAACTTCGCAGGTTACAGAATGGACGTTCGAACCGCTGAACCCCCGCCCTGTCCAGAATCTTCAGGAACGTCGTCCTCAGGTTCTGGCTTGCGTCCCGGTAGCGGTTCACAACGTGAACGGTTCCCCCTGGTGCCATTTCCAGCCCGTCTGCCAGTATCTGGTGCATTTCGGCAAACAAAGGCGTCACTCGCCGCCCCCGGCCTGCATGGTGTTCAACCTTTGGTTCTGGAACGCTGATTCGCTGTTCAGCCCAATTGATATCGCCCCATTTCAGGGCAAGAACTTCAGACGGACAACGCAAACCTCCGAAGCGAACAAGGGCGAATATCATTCGCCATTCATGGTCCGGGCAGGCGTCCAGAATCCTCCGGCATTCGTCAGCGTTTGCAAAATGGTGTTTGTCACTGGCTGAACCGACGGCAACCGCCATCCCGGCAAACGGGTTCCGTTCAATCTGTTTCGCTTTCACTGCCGCCGCAAAGAACTGGCGAGCATGCCCGCACCGCCGCCTTGCCGTGTTCTCGCCGAGTCCGTTCCCCGGATCAGCTTTCAACCATGTTTTGAATGCCATCGCGTCCGCTTCGGTAATTGTGCCGATAGTGCGGCTCCCGAACAGTTCGTTCAGGTTCCCGGCAGACTGATTCAGCAGAAACCGCGTTCGTGACTTCAGATCACTCCTCCCGTCGATGTATTCTCGCGTGAATTCTGAAACCGTTTGAACCTTGCGACGACCAATCAGTCCCGCATTGCTCAACTTGTCGTGAACATTCTGCCCGATGTCCAACAACCAGTTTGCCGTTCTCCGATCAATCGCGCTGCCGGATGCTTTCGCCGCAACCAATTCTTCAATGTGTCGGGCGATATCTTCAGACTTCGATTTGTTGAAGCCTGACAGTCGAATCGCTTTGTTCGTCCCGTCCGGCATTACGAAACGAACACGATAACCCTTTTTGTCTTTGTTGACGCTTGCCATTTTGCTCTCCCGAGGTTTACTAGATGCTGATTATTCGGAACGTTGAGAACTAGTGATCGGATCAATCTGAATGCCGTCGATTGCCATCTACATTGTGAATTTCAATCGCGGTTCAAAGGTTGCCGGTCGATCGTCTTCGTACCCCACTGAAACGAGACCTCCATTGCCATATGATCGCGCCATATTGGATACAGAGAGGTATGCGCTAGCCTTCAGAATCGCGTCTGACGGCTTAGATTTAATCCACTGAATCCACCGGCTTTGAACTCGCAATGCGTCAGGTGTCTTTGGTGGGTTGTCACTCCTCATGTGGTTTCTGCCAGTTCGGATTCTGTCCTGGGTATGGCGACGCTGACTCAACCACCACCGCCGACACTCCCTAAAGGAGGTGTCGCGGTAGTAGTGTTCGTTGTTCAGTTCGGACGCGCGGACAGTGACTACGGACAGTTGTCCGAGGTTATTTTGTCCGAGGTCAACCGAACCCCTGTTGTTTCAGTTTTTGAATTCTTTGGAATGAAGTTTTCGTTGAGCTCCAACCGTTCATCGCGCTGCAATTCTTCAATGATGTCAGCGAACGGGTTTCGGTCTTTTTTGGTCGAACATCGTTCAGCCAGCTTGGCGAGCGATTGCCATTCGTCCGTCAGATACTGCAGGACTTTGTTTTTCATCCCAACGTAGCGTTCAGCGTCCTTCGAATTCTTCGGTAAAACAGGTTCCACGTCGTTGACTACGCTCCACAATGGCCACTTCCAACGAAGCGTCATTGGTTCGATTTTGCTGAATGACCGTAACCCGGCATCGAGTACGGAAAATTCAGGCTGCTGATGTGGCCGGATAACCATGTGCAGGTCAACAGTTCTGGATTGCGAGCCGCCGCCGCTGCCAACGTCGGTAACGGCCTTTCCTGCCTGATCGCCTTTCGTCGCGTGATGAACCAGAACAATCGGGCAATTCATCACCGCCGCAAACTGGTCAATCAAATTGTGGAACGTGGTTTGATCGTCGTTTGAGTTTTCTTCGAGCCCATCGCCGAACAGTCGATACTTCGCGTCGATGCAGATCAGATTCAAGGATCCTGGCGGATATTGTTCCGGGATGACTTCAATCAGATCCTGAATCGAAATCCAATTACCACGGCAGGCGACATACTCGAACCGAGCCCGCTCCGCCTTTGGATCAATCTTCATTTCAAATTGCACGGCAGAAATTCGGTTCTCTAATGTCTCTTCGTGGAGCTCGTTATCGATCAGCAACACGTTGCCCCGAGCAACTCGCCTTCCGAGCCAATCGCGTCCCGTAGCGATACAAATCAGAAGCATCAGGGCAAACCAGCTTTTTCCGATCTTTGTGGCCGCGATGATGTTTCCAACTTCGCCACGTCTCAACAATCCTTCGATGATACATTGCCGCATCGGTCGAGGTTTTTCCGCTGCCTTCCATGCGTCATGGAAGACCAGCTTTGCGTCCGTTGTGGTTCCTTGTTCGTCCTGAATGCCTTCCACGTCCGACGTGACATATTCCCCGCTCCGATCCTGCAGGGCCTGCAGGCGAGCCCTCAGCGTTTCCGCATCTGATGAATCGAATCGTTCAGACCAGTCGAACACGTCGCCGCCGTCCGGGATCGTTGGCCAGTCCTCTTTCAGCCGCTTGACTTGAACCTTTGCGTTTGGTGCCTGTTTGCGAATCAGGTCAACAACTTCTCTCGCATACTTCTCGCCCGGCTCGTCATTGTCCGGCAGGATGTAAACCGTTTTTCCGTCCAATGGTGTCCAGTCGCTTTTCTCAGCAGCATTCGAACCGCCCGCCGATGTCGTTGCTGTGAGTCCCAACAATGCCGCAGCGTCTGCCGATTTTTCGCCCTCGCAGATCCAGACTTCCGCAGCATCGATGATCTCAGGCAGTCGATAAAACGGGCGAGGTTCAGGCATGGCCGAAGTGATCCAGCCGCCGGGGACTGCTGACACCTGGCGAATTTCTTTTCGACCGTCCGGCAAGTCCCACCGGCAAACCGCTCCAGCGTCCGAACCATCAGCATAGTGATATCGCCAAACAGCATCTGGCTTACGTTGCTCCAGAATCGTTCCACTCTTGACCATGCCCCAAGCTAGCGCGTCCGCAGCTTGCTCATAAGTGGCATGAACCGTTTTCGGCTTCGCTGGGTGGCTTTGCTTATGGTGTCCGTTCCTGCCTTGCCCGATTTCATCGGCCACAAGTTTCACGGCTTCAGGGAATGTGCAATTCCGCAACCATTGAACCGCCGCGAATCCATCGCCGTTGCGTTCACGATAGCACTTATTGCAATACAACGCGCCCGATTCCGCAACGTCATCCAGCGCCCTGAATCGGTTTGTTCCCTTGCATTGTGGGCAAGGTCCGTGAATCTTTGGGTTCAACTGCGCTGCAGACAATCCGCCGACTGATTGCAGAATCTGAACCCATCGGCCCGCAGCTTGCCTTTTAACTTCTTCGGCTTTGAGAGTCATCGTGAGACCTCACAACCGAACGACCGTTGCTGTCGATTCTGAGCCGGTCTATGTTTGCACGGAGGCAATCCGAGTTGACAACGCAACTCAGACTCTAAGAACCTGCAATGCCTTGCCACGTTGCGACACGCACAACCGCAGACGATCATCTGTTTTGCGTCGAATTTTTGTTCAGCGCGCACGCAATGGCGCTTGCCGACATCGTTAATCTCTGACATAATGTTGCGATCCTGATTTGTGTTGTTCGCCTGCCAGGGCGAATGAAGAAATGAGAAGTCCCCGGGTGTGAAAACGCCCGGGGGTTTTGCTTAGAGAACATCTGCCAGGCGATCGTAAGCCCAGAGATCGAATTCATATTCAGTGGCGTTGTTCAACACAGGCTGCAGCGTCGAGACGTTGAGTACCTTGGCCAGTCGCTCTGAATCGACCATGAGCCAGTTTGCCAGGCACTCGATACTCTGGCCCTGCCGTATTGCCTCGCAGCATTGGTCCCGTGTGTCGGCATCGAGGTAGATCATTGCGCCACCTCGTTCTTCTGTTCCGTTGCCATGCGGTCGATGAATGCCAGCAATTCGCTTCGTCGCCATCGAGGGCTGGATGTGCCTAGGTAGATCGGTTTCGGAATTCTACGGGCAGCCGCCATCAACTCGATTTGACGTAGGCTGCATTTCCAGAATGCCGCCATGTCCTTCTTGGTCATCATTTCTTCCGGGTGTCGCCGTTGCTCCCGATTCGTCGGCCCACTTGTTTGTGTTTCCGTCATTCTTCGCCCCTATGTGCATTTTTCTATTTGCCTCCGTCACATTGCGGAAGCCTTCTCAAACCACAGGGGAGTCCGTTTCTGGCAAGAAAAGTCCGTGGGAAGCGCAGCAAAAAGCCGCAAACACAAAGCATTTGCGGCTCAAGAAATTTTGAAAGTCCGTGTTGTGGAAGCGGACTCGACGGACTTTACTTGTCTCGTCGGACTTTAGAATTCGCGTTTGCGCGGCAGTCTTCTACCTCCGTTTTTTTGTCTCCATTCCGCCTGCAATTCGGAACGCTTCCCCCAGAATTCGGTTTTGTAAAGTGTTTGCTTCCCGCAGCCAATTTGTGCCGCAAGTTGTACGCCTGGCATAAATAAATACGTTTCGACGATCTGTGCGTCCTTGCTCTTGCGCTGAAGGTCGATATGTTGCTGAACCTCAGAAACAGACCACCGTTTTGGCTTAGCTGTGGTCCTGGCCCCACGTTTCTTGGGTGGCAATTGCGCGTTTGAACGTCGCTTCAACACTTGAAGGAGAAGCGCCATTCTGTCTTGTGGATCTTTTAAGTCTGATTCATCGCACTCCGTTTTAAGCAACCGCATAATATTTTCGTTGGTGAACTCCACGCCCGGAGTGTCTCGCTCCCAACGCCATTTGCATTCTGCAGGGAGATCCTCCTCCTGCACTTCATAGTTGGTTAACGTGTCGTCATTGACGGGGCCAGAATTTTGTTGTACTTGGTACCCTCTTTCAAACAACAACCTGACTACCTCAGGATTGGGGCTATCGTCATTCATTGGTTCATCGGTCGTAAAGCTGGCAGCCTTCCGATCCGCCTCCGAAAGTTTCTTTGCGGATTCGATTTCATCGTTCAGCTCATTCATTTCGTCGTCGAGCGACTTATGAACGTTCGCGATTGGAAGTCTTCCTACTTCGCCCGACTTCCGTGAATCTGCCTCATTTTGGCCCATGAAATCCCATACCCTTCCGAAGAGCATCGATGATGCAAAGTACGACTAATCCCCAAGACGGCTTCGATGGATTTGGCGCGTTCCAGTGCGTCCAAACACGTCAGGAACAGCAGCCATGACGTCTGTCCGGGATAGTCGCGTTCAGTGGGCTGGGATTTTAGCCAGAAACTCGACGGATGGTATGTAGTGACCTGCAACGCCGCGAAACGGCAGGAACTGAAGCGATCGCTCCGTGCAATCCATCCATCGCCGCTGAGAAAGCGCTCGAAACTCTCGTGGCGATCGCAGGCGACATTTCCCATCCTCGGTCGCTGCAAGCCGCTTACCACTTGTTGGCTATGGCAAACATTTCCGCGCCTGCGAATCCGCAAATCACGTTGGACGAGGTCCGAGTAGATCAACTGATGGGCTTCACTTAACGCAGTCGGCTGCTAAACCGCAATTTGAGGTTCAGAGACCGGGATTAGATCTTCCCGATGGCTTCAGACAAAGAGTCTGGAACTGTACGGGGTATTCCGCCCTCGCCCCAGTCCACCCATCGATTGCACGGCCTGCCTGGAAATTGGCAGTGTTTCCGGTCAAATATCGGGACCGTTGCGGGCGTCACAAGTGCCAACTTCCGCGTGTCAGTCCCGTGGTGCGCGGACTCCTCCGATGATCGCGATGCTCTTCCCCAGATTTTCCTTTGTCGTATCGACGATTCGGGTTTTCTTCTTCGTGGGCTCGGATGGTGCCGTGGGTTCTGCTGACGGTTTCGGCTCATCATCGGGCAGGCTTTCCGATGGTGAATTCCCGTCGTCCACATTGTTTCTTGGTGCCATGGCTGGTGACCTTCCTGGAAGATTCGGTTTCGAAGTGTCTCACATGCCGGTTCCGTGTTCAGGCTTACTCAAGTGACTGACGTTCTTCGTCGGTGAACTTGTTGTCGATCGTTTCACCGGCGCTGGCGGCTTTTCTCATGCGGCTGAGTTTCTGGGCGGCGACGTCGTAAGTGCCACGAGCCTTGCCGGTGGCCCACTGGGCGATCCCATCTACGGCGATTCCGAGGGAAGCGCCTTCCGCAAAGGCATCCTGATTCGCCGCCAGGAATGTGAACTGCCAGTCGTAGACAGATTGCTGGTGCTCGATCATCTGCCGGATGTGGGCGCGGTTAAACTCACGGCTGGCGTTCTCCTGTCCGTCGGTGACGATCACGACCACCACGAGGCCCGGACGCTGCGTCTCGTCCATCGCAGCCAGTCTGGCACCTGTCTCATTGATTGCACGACCGACGGCGTCCAGCAACGCTGTGGAGCCGGTTGGTTCAAGTTTGTACGGGGGAACCTGTTTGATCGGTGTTCCGGAGTGAATGAATTCGTACTGCGTGTTGAACTGGACAAGCGTCAGCAGTGCTTCGCCTGGTTCCTTGCTTTGCTGTGAGATGAAAGAATTGATGCCGCCCTCGGCATCCGTGCGGATCGCTCCCATAGAGCCGCTGCGGTCCACAACCATCGTGATGTCGGTAAGATCGATTCGCATGAGTTTTACCTTTTGATTGGAACGGGTTATCAGGACGTATTTTGCACATACAGCGTTGGTGAAATCCACTCGTTGGGGAGACAAGAGAACGAAAGACTGCGAGGTACGGACCAATCTTTCGTTGGCAATGTCCGAGTTCTTGCGACGAATTCCAAAGAGCGTCAACGCTGCCGCCGTTGCGCTACGAGCGATTCCCCGATCGCCATTCTTGAATGCTGATGGCTCGGTCGGTTCCCACCACAATGTGATCGATTAGTGGAATGCCAATAAGTTCGGCAGTCTTTTCCAGCCGTTCTGTCACGCTGATGTCCTGATCACTTGGCGTCGGATCGCCGCTGGGATGGTTGTGAACCGCGATAATGCTGTTTGCCGCATCGCGAATCGCTGGGCGGAAGACTTCTCGTGGATGGACCAGGCTGTTCCTGAGCGTACCCACCGTGATCTGATGACAATCGATCGGCACGTTTTTCGTGTTGAGTGTGACGATCCAGAATTCTTCCTGCTTGCTTTCACGGGCCATGCGACCGAATTGATGTAAGCAGAACCTGATGGCGGCGGCTGGGTTGTTGATGCCGGTTGATGACTCATAATCACTCTTCAACTCCGCCACACGAAGACCGATCTCCACGCCCGCCATTAGTCGTGTGACGGCATTATCGGTCATGCCTTTGCAGACGGCTTGAATCTCCGGAACGCCGGATTCAGTGAACTTCTTCAGGCCAAACTTCGTCATCAACTTATGAGCATCCGCGAAGGCGGCGGTCCCACGACGTCCGGTTGCCAGAGCAATCAGTTCCTCAGTAGAGCGATGCATGAGTGGTGTTATCATGTGCATTCCTCAGTTTGGAGTAAAGTACCGACGGATTGCTCAATTTCACTTCTCAATCCGTTCTTTCGATCGGCTGCCGCAAGCGAAGCCGGGTGACACCTCGTAGGCAATGGCGTGCCACGAAGATGACGATGCAGTTCACATCTGGTGACAGGAAATCACCGTCACAGCAGTGTGATCGTTCTTGCATGAGCGTCGCTGTTGCAGGCGAATCCGCACCGGGTTTTCACTCACAGCGATCACAGCAGGTCTGCAGTCCTAGAACGCTGAAACAAGCGATTTGGATCATTTCTTTCACGTGGATTCATTGAATGGATTTGAACGCAATGACTTCACACACAAGCGGTTCCACTGTAACCATCGGATGGCATTCCAACTGAGTGACACACCCTCAATCGAAGACACAACGGGTTCTCCATGTTGCACTTGCTCGTGCTTCCATCTGAGATGAACCGTCAATCACTTCGGCAACACGTCTGCATTCGACAGGCCCAACAGCCGTTACCGGTGCAAGCAAGTCAAACTAAATCTGCAGAAAGCACTGTGATCCCTGGTTGATTCAGATAACATGCCCATCGGCAACAACAACCTGAAAACCGGACATAAGCGGACACGGTGGCATCATGGTGACAAGAACAAAGCAAACACAAGAAGAGCACGAGTTCAGTGATGAACTGTCGGCGAACCAAGTGATTGCTTTAAACGCAATCCTGGCCGGTGATTCCTTTCGTGACGCAGCACTGAAGGCTAGCGTCGATGAACGAACGCTGCGACGTTGGCGGACGCGAGACGTTGAATTCGAAATATCACTGCGACGCTCAACCTCAGACCTGAATGACGATCTTGGTGTGCGAGTAGCAATCGGCGCCCAAAAAGCGTTGGAAACGATTCTGGCAATGGCTGCTGACCCAGATCATCCCCGTGCTTTTCAAGCCGCGTGCTATGTACTTGGATTGGCCCGAGTGGGCCCTCCGCTGTATCCTCGCAGCACTCGCGGAGACGTCATTGTGGATCAACTGGTGCGGTTCACCTAGCCGCGACGTCTGGTTAGCTTCGGAGTGGTTCTGCGCAAAGCGATAGCCCCATTCGTTCAGGATGCGTTTGACGATCGGGTCTTCTTGAACCCTTGTATCCGACTGACAGCGTGGTCGCATCGTTGTTTGTCTATTTCGATTCCGACGAACTTTTTCTTAAGTCTGATTGCCGCGATGAGAACATCACCTGTGTCCAGGAACGGGTCCAGGATCGTCGTTGCCGGTGGCGCGAAGTGAATACACTGCATGAAAAGACGGACCCGTTCGGATTTTGGAACTTCTACCCAATTCATGATTCGCGGCGCTGCAATGTTGTGCCACGCGGAAGAAATCATTTCCTTGTTGCAGGTCCAGTCGAGCGTCTTTCCGTCGGGAAGTTTGAATCGATCTGTTCGCCAGACGATGGTATTGGCACAAATCTCAATGGCCAACTGTAGCCCTGCCTCTGGCAATGAACCGACGAGGGTTGACTGCCCGGCAACCTTCAGTCCTGAGTCTATGCGGGCTTTGTTGTCGTCAGTAAGCCCCGGAGGGTATTGTGGCGCTTGCGTCAGCAGGAGATCGAACCGACCGAGTGACGGCAAAACATCATCGCAGTGGGCGTTGTAGATAGTGCAGTTTTCGTCTTTGTAGTACGGAACCATTTTGTGGCCTCTACAGTTCGTTGATCTCAGATTTCCGGCAAGGCGAATATCAAAGAACGCGGACACGGCGTTTACTTTTCTGAGCCTGGACGCGAACCCTACGTGTCATTCCGCCATCCAATCAGCACACAGCAGCTCCGCCTGCTGCAGCACTGTCTTCACCGCTTCCTCCTGCAGATCCGGTGGGTAGCCCCATTTGTTCAGGATGCGTTTCACGATCACCCGGATCTTTGCACGAGCCCCGTCGCGTAGATTCCAGTCGATCG
>CAZFDW010000241.1:0-9792 GCA_964517865.1 uncultured Chitinophaga sp. | reverse complement strand
CCTCCACCAAAGCCGCCGCCACCGAATCCACCGGGAGGACCGCCCCCAAAGCCACCGCCACCGAATCCGCCAGGTGGACCACCACCGAAACCACCTCCACCAGGTGACCCTCCGCCGAAGCCACCTCCTCCAAAGCCACCTCCTCCAAAGCCACCGGGAGGACCACCACCAGAATCACCACCGAAACTTCGGCCGCCACGGTCACCTCCACGGTCACCACGGTCACCACGTTCACCACGGTCACCACGGTCCTGGGCGTGAGAACGCGACTCCAGAGTTCCCAAAAGGAATCCAGCGATAGATGCAGTCAGGAGAATTTGGGACAGTTTCATTTTGAATCTCGGCGTTGCTTACGGTTTACAAGGACTGAGAGCGATTTTGGCTTACGACGATCCTGTTGACCGAGTGTTTTCTGACCTGGAAGAGTTAACCCCGGCAACGATACGCACGATTCGATATGTTTTGCAATATTTCCAGACTCTTTCGCTCTTCCGCAGGGTTTGAGGCTATGAAGCGGCGGTGCGTCCGGCCAAGTCGGCCAGATCCATCGGTTCCGGTATCCATCGCGATGCTCATGTCGTAATCGTCACTCTCTTCGTAATCTTCCGATACTTTCCGCATTTCAGCGAATCGCACGACGGAATACAGGATTCAAGTGCAAGGTCGGGAACAATATCAGTTCCGTTCGGAGACCACCCATTTTTTTTAACTAAAATACTGAACATAAGAACAGTTTTTAATAACGGGGGTCGGCCTGCCCGATCCCGATCATTTCCAGGAACTCAAAATGAACATATGTTCCGCGTTTTTTCGACGGCTTCGGCTGGCTGTTTTTTGCGGTGGAATTCTGTCTTTATCGGCGGCGGCTTTTGGTCAGGTAAACGTTGGTACCGAACTGGATTTATTGCGGCGCGACGATATCCGGACTCAGTTAGGTCTGACGGAGACTCAAGCTCAGAAAATCGAAGAAGCCGCGAAGGCGGGAACGATCTCGCAGGACTTCTTTAAGCCCTACCTGGAGAAGATGAAGGGAAAGACACCAGAGGAGCAGTCGGCGATTCGTGAGGAGATGAAGCAGGCCGTTGTCAAGGCGAAGGAAGATGTGGGCTTGCAGTCATTGACTCTGCTTGACAGCCGGCAGTTGAAAATGTTGCGATCAATGTACATATCTGAAGCCGGGTATCGGTCCCTGACCGACGCCCGAGTCGCCACGGACCTGTCCCTCACCGACGCACAGAAGGCTCAGTTGGTCGAATTGAATACAGCGCGTTCCGAAGCAGCGACCAAGCTTGGTTTCAGTGCCACAGACGAACAGAACGCTGCATTTAAGACTGAATGGGAAGCGAAATTCCTCGCAGTTCTGAATGCTGAGCAAAGAGTCATGTGGACGTCGTTTAACTCGGGCGTCGTCACGGTTCAGAGTTCCGGCGGGGCAATCACCGATGCGGGAGCTCCGGGAACAGCGCCAATGCCATCGGGGGACAATTCCGACACGCCTCCGCCGGGGGCCCAGGTGGTGTCGAGTTTTGGTGGCGTGGCAGACGCAGCGGAAAAAGATCAGCTGGTCGAGAAATTCACATTCAATTTTCGATACGCTCCGTGGGAGCAGGTACTCCAGGACTTTGCGGTGAGTACCGGTTATACGCTGGACATGGCTCAGATCCCCAACGGCACTTTCAGCCACATCGACAGCAAGGAATACAACGTTGATCAGACGCTCGACATCATGAACGGCTATCTGCAGCGCAAGGGATTTGCGCTGGTCCGGAAAGACGGCTTCCTGGTATGCGTTAACGTCGGTGGTGATGGCATTCCGAATATCCTCGTCCCCGATGTGTCGATTGAAGAACTCATGGCAAAGGACGAAAGTGGTCACTACACGATTGGCGAGAATGAGCTTGTTCGAGTCCAGATTCTGCTCAAGAAAGTGGACGTCGGCGTAATGGCGACGGAGGTCGAAGCACTGACGGGACCGCTCGCCAGGATGACAGCGTTGACGCAGTCGGGAATTCTTATCATCTCTGATACGGGGTCAAACCTTCGAAAGATCAATTCGTTTCTGGAAGCTGCGATCGCAAATGTGACGCCGGACCTGATGTTCAAATCTTACCCATTGATCAACATTGATGCCGAAGAAGCGGAGCTGATGTTGCTGGCACAGTTTGGCATGCGACAAGGGGCCGGGGCAGCTCTGAACGTGAGTGCCGCGTCTGGCCGTGATGACCGGCGCGGTCAACCACCAACGCCGACAGTTCAAGCATCGTCTTTAAAGGTGATGTCCGATACTCGTACGAACAGTTTGTTTGTGACAGGCTCTAAGGATGATCAGGCACTGGTGGAGGAAATTATCAAGGCCATTGATATTTCTGAACTGCCTGACGGGACGCCACTCACGCGATCCGGAGCGTCAGGGCCGTATCTGCGAGTTTACAAGGTGGATGGCCGCGCTGATCAGGCGGCTCTCAGTATCAACGCGATGATGCCAGGTGTGGTTGTGAACGAAGACAATGCTGCCGGCACAGTGCATATTTTTGGCACCGCGAAGCAGCATCAACAGGTTTCGGAATGGGTCGAGGCGTTTGCTGAGGGTTCAGGCGCTGCGGGTTCCGTGGCCGTAATTCCTTTGGTGAAAATGGATCCACTGACTGCGGCGGCCACATTGCGGAACCTGTTTATTTCCGAAGGCACCGCTGCTCCGACGGTCGAAACGGATCTGTACGGCAACCGCATCATCGTGAAGGGCACCGCGACGCAGGTGGATCAGATCAAGCAGGTTCTGAAAGATCTGGGCGAAGACGGGACAGGAGTTCGGCCTCAGGGCGAAGGCGGCAACATTCGACGCTATTCATTGCGAGGCCGCGATCCTGACGAATTCATGCAGTATCTCCAGGGTGAATGGGAACGTAACGAATCGACGCCCATTCGAATTGTGACTCCCGCGAAGAAGGGGCCGATTCGTGACAAACTTGTCCCGTCGCGGAAATCTGAAGAAGTTAGCGCAGAGCCGCAGGCTGCTCCAGCCGCAGTCCCTTCGACAACTCAGTCAGAAAAGCGTTCGAGACTTCGGAAACAGACTGGATACGTGGTCGTACGTCGACAGGATGAAACGACCGGGGAAGAGAAGTCCGGGGCCGATTCACAAACAGGAACACAAATCGAAGGCGATGGTCCGCTCGACGGAATCCAGATCGTGGTCGATGGCGATGAATTGCTGCTGATCTACGAAGATGAAAATGCGCTGGATCGCCTCGAAGAGACCATGGATTTTCTGCAACAGTCCATCCCGTATCGGACACGTTGGACCGTTTTCTACCTTCAGGCATCTGATGCCACAGAAGCGGCTGCCTTGCTGGAGCAACTGATTCCCAGCAGCAGCGTGACCGATACTGCGGCAAGTACCGGGTTTAGTTTCGGGGCTATGTTCCGACCGATTACGGATTCGGTTTCGAGTATGACGGGTTTAAGCGGAATCGGACAAAACCCGCAGACGCTGCGAATCATCCCTGACGCTCGCTCGAATTCATTGCTGGTGACTGGTCCCCAGTCGCTCGTGGACGAAGCGGAAAAACTGCTGGAAGTTCTGGATTCCACCGAGATTCCGGAATCACTGCGTGAAATGCAGCCGCGCCAATTGATCGTTGAATATGCAGACATCGACGATGTGGCGACAATGGTCAGAGAATCGTTTAAACCCTTTATGGAACCTGCTGGTGGGCAGCAGCAGCAGAACAATCCATTGGCAGCCTTGATGGGCGGTGGCGGTAGTGGAAACAAGAAAGAACCGGCTGGCATCCAGATGACGGTTGCCGTTGATCGCCAAAACAGTCGCCTCGTGATTTCTTCCAGCGAAGAGTTGTTTAGCAAAGTGGAATCGCTCGTTCAGGAAATGGACGACGCATCTAAATCAGCCAATCGCACAGTGCGCTACGTGCAGCTGATTAATTCGGACGCCACGATGGTCCAGAATTCATTAACAGCCATGTTTCCTCGCGTGACGTCCAGCACGACGAAGTCCACGAGCGGTTCAACAGGCGACAGTGCACCCAGGACGGACAGCGGCAGCAATACGAATCAGACACCGACGAATCCATTTGGCGGGCGTGGTGGCAGTCCATTTGGTGGAGGCATGGGTGGTGGCAGTCCATTCGGTGGAGGCATGGGTGGTGGTAGTCCGTTTGGTGGAGGTAGCTCTTTCGGCGGTGGTCGAGGCGGCGGCAGTCCGTTTGGGGGCGGGGGCGGCGGCGGCGGAGCATCGCCATTTGGTGGTGGTCGCGGTGGCGGCGGTCGGTAATCCTCGGAACGTGTCTGATGACACTGGTTTTGTGAGCGGCCAGGCGCTAGCCGCCGGTGTTCGC
Source organism: uncultured Chitinophaga sp. (assembly GCA_964517865.1). Taxonomy (GTDB): domain Bacteria; phylum Planctomycetota; class Planctomycetia; order Planctomycetales; family Planctomycetaceae; genus SXXK01. Next base: position 5,437 of record CAZFDW010000241.1, on the reverse strand, counting down.
AGTTCAATGACATTCAGCTAGTACTTTGTCAAGACGTGATTGTGTAGTAGGCCGGACCAAGCGAAGCGCTGTTCCGGCAATTGGCCAACGTGCCGGAACGGCGCTTCGCTTGGTCCGGCCTACGGATTCAACCCCAAAACATTGGCTTGACAGAGCACAATAGTATAAAGCACAACAATGGAACTTGGTCAACTACTTGTCAACGAGGGACTTGTCACTCGTGAGCAACTCAAGTCAGCCCGCGAGACGCAGGGCAGCATGCGCATTGATCAGGCGCTGGTCAAACTGGGAGCCGTCACGGAAGATGCCATTCTTCGGAAACTTTCCGATGAATTCGGCATGCCGTATATCGATCTGAAAGACATCGAAGTCGATGTTGAACTGCTGGCGAAGTTTCCGACCTCTTCGATTTACCGCCATTCATTGTTGCCCCTGTACCGCGAAAATGGGCACGTTGTCATTGCGACATCCGATCCGCTCAACCTCGAAGGGCTGGATGAACTCAGCACGGTGAGCGGTTTTAAGCTGTCGCCGGTTCTGACCCGCAGCGGGGAGCTTGGCAGCCGCATCCATGAACTTCTCGGAGTGGGCGGAGACACAATCAATGAACTTGTTCGCCGTCGCAGCGAAGAAGGCGTCGAACTTCTCGAAGAGATCAATGAAGACTTCGGTGAACTGGCCGAAGGGGCTCAAGCACCGTCTGTCATCAAGTTGGTGAACGAACTCCTGATGGAGGCCGTCAAGCTGCAGACCAGCGACGTGCATATTGAGCCGCAGGAACACGGCATGCGCGTCCGCTATCGACTTGACGGCATGTTGCGCGTGCAACCGACGCCGCCAGAAATCGCTCAGTTTTATTCGGCGATTGTGACTCGCCTGAAGATCATGTCGCATTTGAACATTGCTGAGAAACGGTTGCCTCAGGACGGACGCATCAAACTGCGCGTCTCCGGCCGCGAGGTCGATGTCCGCGTGTCGATCATCCCCATGATGCACGGCGAAGGCGTCGTCATGCGTTTGCTTGACAAAGCACGCATGAAGTTTGACCTGAAAGCTGTCGGCATGCCGCCGACCGTGATGGGCATTTTCCGAAAGCTGTTGGAGCTTCCGCACGGGATTATTCTGGTGACAGGTCCGACCGGCAGCGGGAAATCCACAACGCTTTACAGTGCGCTGAACGAGATCAAAGACCCCACGATCAAGATTATTACAGTCGAAGACCCGGTCGAATATCAGATGGACGGGATCAGTCAGATTCAGGTTCACAGCCGCATCGGGCTGACGTTTGCGGGGGCATTGAGAAGTATTCTGCGCCATGACCCGGATGTTGTACTCATCGGGGAAATTCGAGACGGTGAAACAGCTCAAGCGGCCATTCAGGCATCACTCACCGGACACCTTGTATTCAGCACTCTTCACACAAATGATGCTCCCAGCACATTCACCCGACTGATCGACATGGGTGTCGAGCCGTATCTGGTCGCCAGTACCGTGGAGGGCATTCTGGCCCAGCGACTGGTGCGAAGACTTTGTACGCACTGCAAAGTTGCGACGCCGGTTGAGAAACTGGACATCCCGCCGGATTTTCCGAAACCACTTCCGGAAACAATTTTTGAACCACGTGGTTGCCGTGAATGTCGCGATACTGGATATTCCGGGCGAATCGGCGTCTTTGAATTATTGAAAACTGATCCGATGATTCAACGCATGTGCGCGGAGAGTCGCAGCAGTGTCGAAATCCGCGATTATGCACTTTCGGCAGGAATGACGACGCTGCGTTCAAGCGGATGGGAACAAGTACTGGCGGGCATGACAAGTCTGGATGAAGTTGTTCGAATTACCCGAGGCGATATCATTGGCTGATTTCTGTGCTGACTGAATTCTTATGCCTGACTTCAAATACTTAGCCAAAGAAATGACCGGCAAACAGGTATCGGGCACGCTCTCAGCGGCCAGCGAGAAAGATGCGCTTGCAGGTCTGGCGGCGAAGAGTCTGTTCCCGATTTCTGTGGCGTTAACGGAACAGTCAAAACAGCAGGCCAGCACCGGGTCTCGGCGAGTTTCCGCAAGATACCTCACGGTCTTTTACAACCAGTTGTCGGATCTGTTGAAATCCGGAGTCCCGCTGCTGAGGTCATTGCAACTGCTGGAGGACCAGTCGTCGAATGCGAATCTAAAGGCCGTCATTCAGGACGTTCGGGAACAGGTTGCCGACGGAACGCGATTGAACGAGGCGATGCGAAAGCATCCCAGGACTTTTAACTATCTCACCGTCAGCATGGTGAAAGCTGGCGAAGAAGGCGGGTTTCTGGAAGAAGTACTCAACCGCATTGCCATGTTTAATGAGCACCAGGAAGAACTCAAAGGCCGCGTCACCGGAGCGATGGTCTATCCAGTGTTCCTGATGGTAGTGGGATTGGGAATCGTGACCGTCATGATGGTCTGGTTCGTTCCTGAATTTGCCACAATCTTCGAAACGATGAAAGATAAGGGAACTCTGCCCTGGGCCACGACAACGCTCCTGGGTATCAGTGACATGCTTCAAAACTATGGTTTGTTGATTCTTGTGGCAATCGTGGGTGCGATAGCCGGGGCGATTTACTATTTTCAGACGGTTGAGGGAGCCAGAAATCTGGACAAGTGGAAGCTGAAAATCCCTATCCTTGGGGGTATCCTGCAGAATCTGGCGGTGGCGAGGTTCTGCCGCATGCTCGGGACACTCCTGAAAAACGGTGTTCCTATTCTGCAGTCACTGAGGATTTCCAAGGATGCGAGCGGAAATGTGATTCTTGCGGAAGCCATCGGGAATGCTGCGGACAACGTCAGTAGCGGTGAGTCGTTGGCCGTTCCGCTTCGGTCCAGTGGACAATTCTCACGAGACCTGATCGAGATGATAGCGGTTGGCGAAGAGGCCAATAATCTGGAGAATGTGCTGATCGGAGTGGCAGATAATCTTGAGCGACGGACGAGTCGGCGAATTGACACGGGAGTGCGATTACTGGAACCATTGCTGCTGCTGGTGATGGCCACGATTGTCACATTCGTGATTGTCGCACTCCTGGTACCCGTGATGACGATGTCCAAAAACGCCTGATAAATGTATTTGTTAAGCGAATTACGCGAGAAGGCAGACAATTCTTAACTGAATCGGTGTTTGAAGTGTAATCACCATTGACGCAGACGGATTCACAACAATTCACCTTGTTGATGCCCCGGGCAATACGGAGTTTACCGCCAAACGCCGCAACAATTATGTACTCAATTGGAAACTGAAAAAATGCGAAAGAATTCAATCAATCAATCAGCTGTCCTGGCACGAGCGGGCTTCACGCTGCTGGAACTGTTGATCGTGCTGGCCATCATCCTTGTGATCGCTGCAATGGTGGTGCCGAACCTTATCGGGCAACAACAAGGGGCGATGGAGAAAACAACGCAGGCGATCATTAAGAATATTGAAAAAAATCCCGTCGGTTCATGGGCGGCTGATCATGATGGAACCTACTTCAAAGGCAACGGCAACGAAGCCTGGCAGGCCATGATGAATCCTGGAACATACAAGGGGCGAAAGTTGCGCCCGCTGATCCAGGAACCGCCATTGGATGCGTGGGGACATGTGTTGCAATACGAATGGACTGGCGACGGACACAGCAAGAAGCAGGGAGCACTGACTCCGGCGATCTGGTCATCCGGTGCCAATGCACAGGATGAAGGGGGAAGTGGCGACGACCTCAACAACTGGACATCGATGGCGGCGGATGGGACGAAGTAGTCGTCGCCCTGCGATGATCAATCGAAACTATGCGAACGCTCGGCATCACGTTGGTACCGAGCGTTCGTGCATGAACCGGCTGAGGACTGATACAGAAATAAGTGGGGCACGATTCCATCGTGCCAGGCACGTTATAAACGTGCCCCACGTCCAGAAGACGACATTTATTTCTGCGCCGGTCCTTAACTGATTTGACCTCAAGAATGATGCGCAATTCCACAATTTCGATGACAGAACCAAAGACCTTGCCTGCATTCGGGGGAAGCCGTAGCGGCTTCACGTTGTTCGAGTTGATGATTGTGCTGGCCATTCTTGTGGCAGTCACTGCGATGGCTGCACCACAGATGATGGAACGCATTCGCAGCGGTCGTGTGCAGGAAGCCGCTGAGAATGTGCGTGAAGTGCTGGCTGCAGCTCGCACCTACGCGATCGACACGGGCGTGGATTATCATTTTCGCTTCGAAGTCGGCGGGAACTATGTCGTTGCGATTCCGGCAGAGCAGGACGCATCGATCGGCAATTCGTACGATTCTGATAGTGAGACTGCCGAGTTTCTGTATCGTTCGGGTGAGCTTCCGGAAACCATCTTTCTTCGCAACAGCTTCGGTGATACATCCGGCAGCGAATCTCTGAAGGGCCAGGCATTTGGAAATCTGGAAAATGCCGGAAACCTGGCGTCAAAGTCCTGGTCAATGCCGATACTGTTTCGCTTCGATGGCAGCGCGGAAGACAAAACGTTTCGTGTCATGGACGAAGCGCAACGCAGTTGCGAAGTTACTGTCCGCGGACTGACGGGAGCGATCACTACATCCGGCGTCTTCATCATGGAGGAAAAATGATAAGGATCATGAGCGGAACGGCGCTTACTGCCGGTCACATTGTTCGCAGACGTCGAAACCCACCGGAGACCGTGGAAGATTCGCGGATGGTACGGCATGGATTAAGCCTGTTGGAGGTCCTGGTCTCTGTCGCCATTTTTCTCGGCGCGCTGACGGCAATTATGCAGCTTCTGAATTCCGGGCAACAAGCGGAGATTGCCACTCGACTGCAAACAGAAGCCATGATGCGCTGCGAGGCAAAGCTGGCCGAAATCGTTTCGGGAATCGAAGAGGCGGCATCGTCGGATCAGCAGAAATTTCCTGATGATGAAATCGGAAACTGGCAGTGGTCGGTTGAGGTCGGCAATGGAAGTGCCACAAGTCTGCTCATGATTACCGTGACCGTGGAACACTTACCCGATGGGAAGAATCCCAACGCCGCGTTCACGCTGACAAGGTACATGCGCGATCCGCAGTTGTTTATCGATGCCGCACTCTCGGAGGCCGGAGAATGAGAAACGCCACACGAAGGGCCGGCTTTACTCTGCTGGAATTGTTGATTGCGATCGGGCTGACTTCGATCCTGATGGTTGCCTTGTTCTCGGCGATGGATATCTATTTCAAATTGCAGCTCGACGGCCACGAAGAAATCACACGCCAACAGATTTCACGCACTCTGTTGCGTCAGATGACGCGCGACATTGAGTCGGTGGTGTTTGTGAAAAAGCAGACAGTCGATGAAGACGAGACAACAACTTCGGGCGGAACTGGCAGCACCGGTGGAACAGGTTCGACGGGCGGAACTGGTTCGACAGATGGCACAGGTTCGACAGATGGCACAGGCTCGACA
>CAZFDW010000240.1:0-9812 GCA_964517865.1 uncultured Chitinophaga sp. | reverse complement strand
CCTCCGGGGTTGATGATTCCGGAATCCTGATACACTTCCTGACTTGCCCCGATCGTGTACGGTATGTTGCATCCTGCACAAGTCACTTCTTTGTGCCGACCGTAGAGTGTCGGCGCCATCGATCCTGTGGGAATCACGAACGCTTCAGCTTCAAAGGTCTTGAACACGAACGCCAGAATGAAAGCAATCGCCACCGCTTCAATGGTCTCGCGCATGCCTTCCTGCCGTTTAGGTTTCACCTTGCCAGCGACGGCGGTTTCAGGAGATTTTTTTGCAGGGATGATGTTCATAATTCTTGATTTTTCAATGAAACTCCCCATCCGGACCGGGGATTGTCGTGTTAATCGTTTACCGAATATAGCGTATTCTCGACCACTCGGGTACTCGGATCAAGCGCCGCGCCCCACCGAACTCAAGCACCGCAGGCCGCGATGGCAAATGTACCAGAAATGGCCGTCCGACGAGCAATCGATGCGGCACGCACGGGTCGGGCCAATTGCGGCTGTCGGATGATACCGGACTGTTGTCGCCCTGCACAAAATAACAATTCGGCGGCACCGTAAATTCCGATTCCACGGCATTGCGACGGCGTCCGGGTGTGTAAAAAACGTCTCGAAACATTTCCAGGTCTTCGATCCGCACGCTGCCGCCCTTCACACCCAGCGCCCAGCGTCGTTGCTGTTCCACTTTGATGGCAATCTGCGCGGCTTTCTCAGCATCCATTTTCTGTCCGGGCACCGCAGCAACCGTGGCTTCCATTGCATCTGTTGCAGAATCAGCATCGTGAATTTCGAATGCATCAAAACAGGTTTGCCCGTTGATCGCGACAATGACCTGCTGATCGAAATTCGACACTTCCAGGAGCAATTGATCATGATCCGTACGACTCGAAGCGGAAGTCTCGGCAACTACAAATCGTCCCGATCGAACCACCGAGCTCTCATCAACATCGATCAGTTCCACCTGTGACGTCTTTGGACGAATCACGACACTGAAGATTTGATTGCCCACAGGAACCTGAGCCTGAATCATGTCCGGCTGCGACTCCCAGGCAATTCTGCTGCGCAGCATCAAGTCACTGACGACGTATTCCGGAGACTCGACCATCGCGTTGTAGCCATAGCGATCAGTGACCGGCGATAAATGCGACAACGCCGCCAGCCGATAGACGGCCGACTTAAAGGAAGCACTTGTCGCCTGCCGCAGTAAGTCCTTCTGCAGATCATCCGGCATGACGCCTTCGCAGCGAAGCACTCGTCGCTCCTCATCAAAATCCAGACGACTGCTCCAGGAGATCGGCATCGAGTTCCAGCGTTCCTTCAACATCGTCCAGTCCGCAAGAGACGCATCATCCATCAACGGGGTTTCGGCCAGATGATGACCGCCGAACCATCGCCAGTTGCGAAAGCGAAGCCATTGCGTTTCCTTATTTTGAGCCGTCGCCGTTTCGTCCGGAGGCGTTGCGGTCACCAGCAAACCATCGTCCGCTGACCATCCGTCGTCCAGTTCCCACGGCAACTGCCAGTCCTCGTCATCCGCGAGATAGTGAATGTTCCGCACCGGAATCCGCATTGCCAGCTGCTGCAGGAAATTCTTGCGAGCGAGCTGACCGTTGATGAAGACATCACCATTGATAATCTGAATTCGGTCACCCGGCAACCCGGCAACCCGCTTCACGTACGCTTCCCCAGGCGACGCCGGATTTCGAAACACGACGACTTCCCAGCGTCGAGGCGGACGAAAATCGTACACATGTTTCTGTACCAGCAACTGGTCACCATGACTGTTCGGCACACCCGAAACATCGATGTTGATCTGCCCACAGTTTGGACAGGTCGCATATCGCCGCGAACCATCCGGCTCGGTGATCACCGGTGAATTTTCATCCACAGAATCATCAAAGGCGACACCGAACGCGAAGTCATAGCGACAGGACGGACACGCGATTCGACGATGAAATCCCAGTAGCCCCGGTGCCATTGATCCGGTCGAAATGAGATACCCTTCCAGAATGAAGGTCCGCAACAGGATCACAGCAATTACGAAGCCAATTGCCAGATCGATTGCACTTCGCAACCAACGCAGGTCAAATGAGTCGTCGTGAAGATTGCGGCGTGGCATAATCCATAGCTCGGTCGGCTGGCGACGGAGAATTTCAAAGACCAGAGTTCTGCGTCATTTGGTGGTGTTCTAAATGGCGAACGATAACGAATCGCGGCATTTGCGGAAATTCGCATTTTGGTCGAGTGGCGGATTCGGGAGTTTTGGGTCAGAATTTTTGATGATGGCGTAATGCAATTGATGATGGCGTAATGCAATTGCAGAATCCTGGACATTCGCCACACGTAACATCGCGTCTCTTTCCTTTCCAGAGCTGAGATTTCTCAAATGTCGATGCCACCGTACGCCTGTTCTCGAACCCGTTTTTCCGCCATCAGTGCCGTGATGATTGTTCTGCTGATATGCGGAGCCTCCTACGCGACAGCACAGGATGCGGTGGAGCGAACTCGGGATGTCCTGCTGCAGGATTTTGTGGACAATTGTGTATCGATTGAACCTGGGGCGGATAAGTTTCCCCCGCAGTTTCAGATGGGACGTCATTTTGCGAGTCCGTTCGCTCTGCCGGAGCGCACGGTCGCAATGTCGCAGTCGTTTCGCATCAGTAAGTTCGAGATGACTCAGGAGCTTTACGTGGCGATCACTGGTGCCAACCCCAGTCGCTGGAAAGGATTACGCAACTCTGTCGAATCCATGACATTCCTGGATGCCCAGATGTTCTGCACCAAACTCACGGTGCAGCTGCGCGCCGCCAAACTGATTGCACCAAATGAAATCGTCCGGCTGCCGACGGAAGCAGAATGGGAATACTGTTGCCGCGCGGGAACGGACACGCTCTACAGTTTTGGAGATTCGGCGCGCACGGCAACGGATCGTGATGTTGCCGCTTCGATCCTGAACGACTACGCTTGGCACACCGGCAATGCCGCCGGAAATGATCCGGCCGTGGGAGTTCTGAAACCCAATCCGTGGGGCCTGTACGACATGCACGGCTACCTGTGGGAATACGTCTCCGACCAATACGCCGTCGCCGATGCGACCGGGAATTCCCCTGGTGCCGAATCCCCCGTCACCTCTGGCGCCACCACACGCATTATCCGCGGCGGCTCCTGGCGCGACCACGCTGCACAACTCACATCCGGTGCGCGCCTCCCCATCCCCGATCATGTTTCCAGCGATGCGATCGGCTTCCGCTGCCTCATCGCTCAGCAGCCACAGCCGTAACGACATACTGCGATCTGCTGGGGCTGTATGTCGGGTGCGCGGCGATATCGTCCGGTGGGTGGTTAGGGGGCCATTCCAGCCTGTGCCGTCAGTTGGTCGTGATATTCACCGGTGAGTTTTGCGAAGTCGGAGGGATTCATGCCGGTGACGAGTTCCGTTTGTGAGCTGATCCGGGCACAGCCCATTTGCTTTTTTTCATGGTGTTTCCGGAATTTCTTCGCTACCCACGACTGCCGAGCTTCTCCTTCCAGGCGCGCGGCTTCTGCGATCGCGGCCCGAGAAGCCAGCTGCGAAATGCTGCGGCTTTCGCAAATCATGGGCGTCAGATCAAGTACTTCCAGGTGGACCTGATCCCCAGGCTGGAGCCTGACTTCGCTCATCATCTCAGAAGCCGCTTCGGCATATGCGTAAACTTCCGGCTGCGGAATGGGCAGGATGAAATCATGCAGTTGGCCTGACAACTCGATTCGTCGAATGACAACGACGTCAGCGATACCATTGCCCTTTGTCCTCGCAAATTCTTCAAACGATCCATGCGTTCCCGAGATCGCCTCAATGGAGGACACTTCCGGATCTGCCATAGGTCCGAGTGAAAGGATGTTGCCCTCAGCACTCTGAAGAACGGGACTGCCAATGGAAGTCTGGCTGAATGCGTTCACCTCGATGTGATCATTCGGGGCCAGAAGGATGTCGCCAGCCGAATAGTTCGTCACGAGCCAGAGCGGTGCCGAGAGGATTCTACCATTATGTTGAACCAACGTGACTATACTCTGCTCAGAGGCACCCACCTCATCGTCAGGCCTTGAAGAATCCGCTGCCGACAAAGTTGCGTTGCTGACCGTCAGGTCTCCCGTTTGTTGTCTGATGGAATTGAGCAACGAAACTGCCATTCGAATTGAATCTTGCTGTCGTGGCCAAAGTTCGCTGGCCTTGATTAATTTTTCTACTTCAGCTCTCACCGCATCCATTTGTTGAGACTGCACGAATGGAGTCTGCTTCTCGAAATTCGTTGTCTGAGTCGCGATGATTAAATCGACCGTTGTGGAAATTGTGTCCTCGCCAGGCGCTGGCGTACTCGAATCCTGCCAGAGCAGCCCAAACACGAGCGTTGCTTCAAGCTCCATCGCCAGGCGGGAACGAACGGCTTTCTGTCTGATCATTTCAGGATCACTGACAGGAAGACCGTCAAGTGCGTCCGATGCCGGACCCGCCAGCATCCCATCTGCAAGTGCCCGCTCAAAGCAGCGTCTGATCTCTGGCTCGAGGATTCTCCATTGTTCCTGGGTGATGAGATGCGAGACATTGTCTGTGACACCATGTGCCTTCGCATCATTGACATCACCGCTGACTTCAAAGTGTTCTGCGGCTTTTGCGCCCAGATCCAGAGCGATTGACGATGCCTCCCGCGGCAAGCGCTTTGTTGTCGTTTGCATGGCAGGCGCTATTTCGTTGGCGATTACTGAACGGTGTGGGACACGGAGAACCTGCTGAACGGCATTTCCAAGACTCAACCCGTCTGCAGGAATCGCAATCGAACGAGCAACACAATAGCGGCCACTCGACGTGACAAATCCAACCGGAGTATCGCCTGGAGTACAGCCTTTTTTCGAAATCGTGCCACAGCCACAACTCATGACTGTCATCAACGCCAGGACAATTCTCGCGCTCATCAGGAACTCCTTTCCTCCGGAACCTCAACTGCTCAACTCAGTGTTTCGTAATTCTGATTCCCAACTGCCGCTGCACTTCGCTGAAATGGCAGGCGATCATCGAACGGAATGGTCCATTCTCATCGACCGACCCTTCCGCATGCACAAGTCCGACAATCTGGTTGATGGTGATGCCTTCCTGAATTGTCTGGACAATCAGAAAAGAACCGCTGTCGCCAGCGTCACACAGATCGTCAGTTCCGTTCATGGATTCGACAATAATCTGGTTCCGCATTTCCTTGTCATGGACAATTACGGTTGCATCGGTGCTCTTAACGATTCCCTTCGTGAAGCCAGTCATGGCACCCACTTTGCACGCTACCGTAAGGTGATGATCACCAGGGGTCAGCTGGCCTGTAACAAACACCTGGGATGGAATCCCGACAATTGACTGAGACCGGTTTCGAAATCTCTTTGGCTTGATTAACGCGGCATCGATCACGTCTATCGGAGCTGACGTGACTACTGTTCCGATCACCGCAGTCTGACCTGCCGGTACGGTGCCGGATGGAGGCTGGATGATTTCAACGGCAGCGACATCACCGACGACATGGCAATTCGTCAGGTAACGAAGGCTTTCACCGGAGAAGACCACTCCGCCCAGCGTGCCCCAACGTGACAATCCGCTTTGAATCGCAGCGATTGGAATTCCGCCTTCCACGGGATCGGCAAAACCACTTGTCCCCGCACCGGCACCGGCCGCAGGCCGATTCGAGTAGCGTTGCTGGCACACATCGACGCACGTGTCTCCATATAATGTCGGCAGCACCTTGTGAATTCGAGGATCATCCCCGTCCAGTTTTTCTTTGACATGAACGCGAATACAAAACTGCAGCGGACTCACCCACGATTCCCGATCGTGCATCCTCGACATCCTGCGTTTCCGAAGGCCAACATGGACACCCGTCACATTGGGCAGCTGCATGATCTCATCATGCACTCTTGACAATTGCACCATCGCGGCGAGTCGCTGTGGATTCAGTGTATCCCACCGCTTCCTCAACTCCTGTTGCACTGCTGGCAGATCGACTGCTTTCGCGGCAGTTTTCTTCTTTGCCGACCGAGGGCGAAGATCAGACGCCGCCTTCGCCGCTGTCTTTTTTACTGGTTTTCTGGCCGCAGAACGTTTCGAACTCGCGGTGCCAGCTTGCTTCGAAGATTTTTTGCCCATGAGAGGAATCCTGCAGAAACTGCATCATTTTACTCAGCGCCGAGCCGAGATACCGCCCCCTCCTCCGGGGCAGTCTCAACTCCTGCATAATCACATGCATCCCCGACACAGTTCAGGTGTTGACTCACAAAGGCGTCCAATTGAAACTCAAAATCCGGAGCATTGATGTCAAATCGCTTGTAGGCCGCGACACGGGTTCGCTTCAGGTATTCAAGAGCGCCAGGTCCACCAGAATTCGCTGGACGCCCGGCAGGCAGTCTGGTGATCATCGTCGCAAGCAGCGCTGTCGAGTCCTTGATCGTCGTGTCTGCGGTTTCTCCTGTGATCCTGTCAAAGTATTGTTGATCGTTGAACTTCATTCCGCCAGTCAGTGTGCCCGAACCAGGACGCTTCATATCGACCAGAAAGACTTTTTTTGATTTCACCTGCTCGACACGAACATTGCGGATAGGTCGAACCGTTGCAACATCCTGAAGCTCGCATTTTCCACTGAAATCCTGCTCCTTCTTCACCATGAAGTATGTCTCTTCGATGAAGACATCCACATGGGTTGTGACTGAGAGCGTGATCGGTACCCCCTTGTACGGCCGTGTTCCACAGAAAATGTTCGGCTCCCCGTTGGAATTCCCCACGTAAGAATTGTCATCCAGGCGACTGAGGACGGTACTTGAGAATGAAGCACAACCGTTGACAACGAGCAGCAAGGCTGCAATTCCCGTGAAGACTGAATGATGCATGGCGGAAGCCCTTATCCTGCGCCTGAGTGAGATGAAACACTACTGAGCCAGTCTCTGTTGACAGCTGTCGCAGCAATTGAGGTGCTGCTCAACAAAGCACTCAACTTGCGCTTCGAAATCGGGTGCGTCGAGATCAAATCGCTTCCACGCGACCACGCCGACGATTTCTTCCTGAATGATCGAGATCTGTTGACCGGCGGCAGCCTGCCTTCCTGTCATCGACTGTCTGGCAAGCAGCGGAAGCAACGAGTTCAGCGAGGCATTCACTTCGTTGACCGTGCGGTCCTTGATCTGGTAACTGATGGATTTGAAGTATTGGCTGTTGTCAGGATCTCCGGCCTTTGCCTTGTCTCCAAACAGAAGGGTGTAGCCCATTGTGCCAGCTGCTGGACGCTTCGGATCGACGGTGAACACCTTATCTGATTCCACCAGACTGGCTTCGACAAAGACGTGGCGCCTGGTGGACGCAAGTTGATAAAGTTCGTTCGTCTCAGTGTCTTTGGCCAGAATGATTGACTCTTTGATTGCGACATCGAGGTGCGTCGGCACACGAACGGTGATGGGTACACCCTTAAAAGGACGCGACTGCCCATCGCATTTCGTGCGTCCATTTGAGTTTCCAAAATAGAAATCGGTTTCTGTTCGGTTCAGCATGGTGCTCGAGATTGACGTGCAGCCCGTCAGGGTTGCAAGCAGTGCAAGCGCCAGGGATCTCTTGAGCATCCGTCACTCCTTTGACCTTGAGGCTCTCTGGAATCATGGGCATGTTGAGCGGAGCTTCCATGATTGGATTCTCCTCACCCTGGACGAATATCGGGCTGATCCTGATGTTGTGCTGATTCGCGTTCAGTTGCCGTCTGTTCCGGGAATAATCAGCTCAGTCGATACCATCTGAACTCTGGCAAGGGACTTCATGGAAGCTGGGCAAAGTCTCGGGGCAATCACGGTCGATGAGGTGGCACCGAACTCGCCCCTTGCGTGCTCAATTCGGCAAAGAACTCTGGAAACCGGAGTGCCATTCCGCAGGTGCGGCGGCAGACCGCGCCGGAACCGGAAACCTTTTGTCGCTGTTTGCCGGAGATTCAGTGTGATCGCAGGACGTGCATGGGGCCGGTTGTGCTGGTCACACCCCGAAGATTACCATGCGTCACAATTCTGAATTGATCCTGAGCAGTCGGCGCAGGCGGCCAGGATGGTCGCTGAGTTGCGGTCATGTCGGAACGCAATCTACTTTTCTCTCGGTTGATTTATGGCTTCATTTTTCAAATCTACCCGGCGTGTCGAATTCTGTGAGACGGATATGGCGGGGATCGTGCATTTTTCAAATTTTTACAAATGGATGGAGCAGTGCGAACACGAATTTTTCCGCTCGCTAGGCCTGTCGATCGTTGGGCCTCGGTCGGACGGTTCAACCATTGGCTGGCCACGAGTTTCGTCACAGTGCCGTTTCGAATCGCCGGCCCATTATGAAGATGTCCTGGAGATGTTGCTGACTGTGCAGCGGATCGGGGTGAAATCGCTCACGTTTGATGTGACGTTCACGAACAATGGCCGCAGTGTGGCTCGAGGAACAATGAAGACCGTATGTTGTATCCTGCGGCCGGGACAACCGCTGGAGTCATTGGAGATTCCGGATGCGTACCGATCGCAAATGGAAGAGTATCGGGCGTTGGATTGAAGATTGAAGATTGAAGATTGAAGATTGAAGATAATATGCCACTTGTATTGCATATGCACAATGTGAGTCGTGCGTTCGAAACGCCGCAGGGCAAGCTGACAATTCTGCAGGACGTCAGTCTGCGGGTGGTATCAGGCGACGCGGTTGCGATTCGCGGGCCGTCGGGTTGCGGTAAGAGTACGTTGCTGTACCTGGCCGGAACTCTGGATCAGCCGACATCCGGCTTGATTGAGATCCTTGGTGAAAATCCCTGGCGACTGAGTTCCAATCGGCTGGCGTCTTTCCGCAATCAGCATATCGGCTTCATTTTTCAGGATCATCAGCTTTTGCCTCAGTGCAGCGTACTGGAAAATGTCATGCTCCCGACACTCGCCGGTTTCGGTTCCGAGGGTGATGTGCGGCAGCGAGCGAATTCGCTGCTGGAACGTGTCGGCTTAAAGGATCGACTGCATCACCGCCCCGGTCGATTATCCGGTGGTGAACGCCAGCGCGTAGCCGTCTGCCGCGCTTTGATTCATCAGCCGTCGCTGTTGCTTGCCGACGAACCAACCGGAAATCTCGACCCGACGACTGCCGAGGAGATCGGGAATCTGCTGCTTGAAGTTGCGGCCGAAAACGACACGGCATTGTTGTGCGTCACACACAGCGATGCCCTCGCCGCCAGGTTTCCGCATTCCGTGACGCTGAATAATGGCAGCCTGAAATTCAATGACGCAGCGCTGGCGGGGCAGCAAAGTTGAACGGCAAGGGGCGACGGTTGACATGAATGCGAGTGTGATTCGCCTATTCAATTTGATTCGCGGAGCGCGGTGCCGATGCTGAAAAGTGTGATTCCGATCAGAAGCGAGATCGGCATCACGATGAGCCGGAAACCGTAAAACAACTGAAACACGATGATCAGCGGCAGCACGCTCAGCGTCAGCAGTTGAAGAAACATGCCAAAAAAATGTCTTACTTGTTTCACCGGACAGCCCTCAGGCGTTTGCCGCGCGCCGCGACATCAACCACTGTGATTTCGAGATGTGACATATCAGCGAGCGTGTCGTCAAGACCAGGAATTTGGCTGGAGTCTGTACCCCAAACCAAGCGCAGCGCCGTTCCGGCAGGTGTCTGGCAATTGCCGGAACGGCGCTGCGCTTGGTCCGGCCTACCCCAAAATCAAGCATTGACGTCGCGCTAGCGCAGCAGTTTGGGACCCTCGAGCGGCACGGCGACACCATCGACAGCGAGAATCT
>CAZFDW010000239.1:0-9814 GCA_964517865.1 uncultured Chitinophaga sp. | reverse complement strand
TTGGGTGGCGGAATAATATGCGGCAACAAAGATGCTTTGAGCGATGCGGCGTCAGCCCACCGGTACGTTGCGATTCCGGTGCCAGGCGGGACGAATCGCGATGTACCGGCAAGCTGACGCATGCCGCTCGCTAGGTTTCATACCGAAAAAGCCTACTTCGCCGCGCCTTCTTTCGTCGGCACATCAATGCCAAAGGAAAACACGGTGTGGGATTCAAACGTCTCACCCGGTTTCAGAATGGTCGTCGGGAAGTTTAAATGATTGACAGAATCCGGATAGTGCTGAGTCTCGAGACACATCGCACTCCGATGCGCGTAGGTCTTGCCGCCTTTGCCTTTCTGGCTTTTCAGGAAATTGCCTGAGTAGAACTGAATGCCCGGCTCAGTCGTGGAGACACGCAGAATTCGCCCTGAGACCGGATCAATCAACGCCGCAGCGAGGTTGAGTTTCGTGTCGGCGTCTTTTTCGTTCAGCACAAAGTTGTGGTCGTACCCAATCGCCGCCGTGGCACCAATCGATTCAATGCGTTTGCCAATCTTCGTGCGTTTGCGGAAGTCGAGGTCTGTGCCTTCGACGGGTTCGATCCTGCCCGTCGGAATCATCGTGTCATCGGTCGGCGTGTAGTTGTCGGCATTCAAACGCAGAACGTGGTCCAGCACCGTCGGGCTGCCTTCGCCGGCAAGATTGAAATAGGTATGATTGGTGAGGTTGACCGGAGTCGCTTTGTTCGTCGTTGCGGTGTACGAAATGGCGATCGAATTGCCTCCCGACGGGACAAAGTAGTTGACTGTGATTTTCAATTCGCCAGGATACCCTTCTTCGCCGTCAGGGCTGGTGTATGTGAACTTAACGCCCTGACCTTTGTCGTTGGAAAATGGCTTGGCGGTCCAGACAACCTTGTCGAGACTGCGTTCGACGCCGCCATGAAGATGATTGGGTTCGTTGTTGATGGCCAGCGTGTATTCTTTGCCGTCGAGCGAGAACTTGCCTTTCGCAATACGATTGCAGACACGTCCGGTGGTGGTGCCGAAGTACTGATTGTCGTCCGATTCGTAGCCGCTGACATCATCAAATCCGAGCACAACGTCATCTGACTTTCCATTCTTGTCCGGCACATGCAATTGCACCAGCGTCGCGCCACGAGTCATGATTTTGGCGGTGAGTCCGTTGCCGCTTTTCAATGTGTAGAGTTCCACAGCGTGGCCATCTTTGGTTTTTCCAAAAGATTCAGGCGCAGGAATTTCGCCAATAGCGGGCGATGTCATCAATAGTGCTCCCATAATCAACACAGAACAAGACAGCTTCATAGTCACTCACCTTAACTTCAGAGAGACGAACGTGGACGCCGGCGAATTGGATCAGCGGCGAGGGGGGGATTATCGAGTCCCCAGGCGTCGCAGGCAAGTGAACGGGCATCAACTCAACTCAAACAACACCGCTCCGACCACACAACAGACTGCCAGCGTCGTTGCCATTCCACGCTTCCAGCGAAATGTCAGCAGAAACGCCAGGACGGCAACAGCACAGGCGGCCACATTGATCGAGCCCCATTCCGGGACTTGTAATCGGAAACCGGAATAGTGTTCTGTTGTTACGGTTTTGAACATCGTGTGCAGGGAAAACCAGATCGCCAGATTCAGAATGACGCCAACCACTGCGGCCGTAATCGCCGAGAGGGCCGCCGTAAGCAAACGATTGCCGCGCAGGCGTTCTACCGAAGGCGCGCCAAGAAAAATCCAGAAGAAACACGGGACAAAAGTCGTCCAGACGGTTACCAGCGATCCCAGCATCCCGGCGACAATCGGACTGAACGGGCCAGGATTGCGGTAGGCTCCCATGAAGCCCACGAACTGGACGACCATGATCAGCGGCCCCGGCGTTGTTTCGGCCATTCCCAGCCCATCCATCATTTCACCCGGCTTGAGCCAGCCGTAGTTTTCCACAGCCTGCTGGCCGATATACACGAGCACCGAATACGCTCCACCAAACGTCACCACAGCCGCTTTGCTGAAGAAAACGGCTTCCTTGAAAAACACAGATGACTGGCCGAGCGTCACTTTCAGCAACACCAGAGGCAAAAACCACAGCGGCAGGAACACGCCGCAGACACGCAAACTGCGAAACCATGACGGGCGAATGAAATTCAATTCAACATCGATATCATGCGTTCCGTCCGCAGCGGCGGATGACTTCTGGTGGCCTTTGATCACGACAAAACGTTCCGGAGCAATTCGCCCGCCGATGAACCCTGCCGTTCCGGCAACAATCACAAGCACCGGAAACGGAGTATTGAAAAAGAAGATGGCGACAAACGACATCACCGCGATCGCGATCATCGTGCTGTTCTTCAGTACGCGATTGCTGATCCGCAGCACGGCATCTGCCACGATTGCCATCACGGCGGGTTTCAGTCCAAAGAAAATCGCCTGCACGATGCCCACGTCCTGGTATTCTGCGTAGAGGACACTCAACGTCAGAATTGACACCACGCCAGGCAAAATGAACAACATGCCGGCCGTGAGTCCACCTTTCGTGCGATGCAGCAGCCATCCGATATATGTCGCCAATTGCTGCGCTTCGGGACCGGGAAGCAGCATGCAGTAGTTCAGAGCGTGGAGAAATCGTTCCTCGGAAATCCATTTTTTTTCATCGACCAGAATCCGATGCATCACGGCAATCTGTCCTGCTGGCCCCCCGAAACTCAGGGCGGCGACGCGACACCAGGTCCAAAATGCCTCCGCGAACGGAACCGTGCGCCTGGGTGGTACTGTCATAGATTGGTCGATTTGTTCGCATGGTAACGTTGTGGCTTGTCCGCAGTTCAGTCATTCTGCAATTTGCTGCGAATACGGATGCAGCGTGTCTCTGCTCTTTTTACTTCGCTGGCTCCTTCCGCACAATGCTTCCGACGGCGATTGCGGTCGCAGATTTCATCCCGGCAACGGATTGACTATGATTTCTGCATGACGAATGAGAATCCTGACGACAATCCTTTCGCTCCGCCTACTGTGCAGTCGAGTCCGGTGAGGGATGTGCAGCAACTTTCCTTGCGGTCGTTGATCATCTACTGGATCATTGCATTCTGCATCAACCTTCCGTTGCCCGTGATGTTAGGCGCTTTAAGGACTTCAGGCCCGGGAAACATCGGTATGATCATAGGGTGCGTTATTGTGAACGTGACAGGACTATGGCTTTGCAGGGTCGCGATCCACTGGCTTTCGCGGATTCACGAGAGGCAGTTCTCGTGTCGTCTTCTCGTGCGTGTCGATCTCCGGAGCATCAATTTCGATGAGGATTTCGGTTTCTCCCAGCAGCAGACAATCGCCGGTCTTCAGCAATGCGCGTTCGATGTCCTGATTGTTGACTATCGTCAGGTTTGTTGATTCGTAATCCACAATTTCAAATCCACCGTTTTCGCCATGGCGGATTTCGGCGTGAATTCGACTCAACAGCATGTCGTTGATCGTAATATCGGCGCGGTGACTACGGCCCAGAGTCACGGGCAGATCTGATTCGGAAAGTTCAATATCGCCTTCTGCAAAGACGGCGGATTTCAGGATGAGTCGCGCCATAAAATTTCCCGTTCCGGAATTGGCAGGTCAGGTGTTCGGTGGAATTTCCCCGCCCGAGGACCAGTATCATAAACACTTTGACACCTGCAGCAACAATCATCCTCCTGCCCTGCAATGCATGCAGGAGAGTTTCGCAGCAAGCGTTCGTGACAACAATCATACGGTGAATCGACCGGTGAATCGACACTGCCATGCCACGGTCACTACAACCGCCCCTGTCGATAGTGCCGGAATAATCAAAACGTCGAATGCCAGCTGCGTCGGTCGGGAGGAGCGGCAGTACGGGCAATCCCGAGCTAAACTTCGGCGGCCACAGAGTCGGCGGCAGATGATCGCAACTTATGGTTCGCCCACCTTCATTCTGTCGATTTGTGCATTGCTTAGTCAGAAAGAATGGTCCATGCCCCGTCGGTCCTCAAAATCCAGCTGCCAACGTTTAAGTGACAACCTCGGTCCTGCTGAAACAAACACGGCAGTCAGCCACGTCGCGGAACGGACGCCCCTACCTTCGCTCGAATCGCTACTCGAATCCTGCGGCGCGTTTCAGTCAACGCTGCGGCAATACGGCAACGCAGATCCGTCCGATGAATTCAAGCACCTTCCGGATCAAAACGTTGAACAGCACACAGGTTGTTCGTTTGTCGTGGATTGTGAGCAAACCGCGAATGGGTCGAACGAAGCGGAGGAGTCGCAGGCCGCTCTTTCACCGCAGGAATCAATCGATTCAACAGCCAGCATCGCGATACCTGCGAATGTCGCGTCACTGATGAATACACTGCGTCACGAGTTTCGCACAGCGATTGATGAGTTGAAGTCGGCTCAGGCGGCGGCAGCAACAAGTCAAGGTGCCGTGCTGAAGTCATTGAGCGAGATCATTTTTCAGTCATCCGTAATGCGTGACGGTTCCGGCGGTGGCCTGGAACAGAGGTTGGCGGAAGCCGAAGATCGAATTCTCAGCCGCATCAATCAGGTCGGTGGTTTGGCACATGTTGGTGACAGAAAAACGTCGGCAACATCCACCAGCGCCGGATCAGGCGGATTGACACCCGTGCAAGACGATACGGCTCGTTCATGGGCGGAAATCCGCAATCAGTTTATGGTCGAAGGTGGAGCTGACGACGCTCCGGCGATTCCCGTACTTCAGAGACTTGATCGCGCTCTGGAAAAATCACCCAGCGCAGAAACGGCGACAGCGGAGCATGAATACCGGCTGGAAGTTCCGTGTGCTGTTGACGTCGAAACGCTGAACGAACTGGAACTGCGGACTGCGTTTTACGAACGTGAAGCATTCATTTCAACCCTGATCGGTCGCTTGCGACATCAACATCAGAAGTCGAGCGGGCACCATCCTGCCGAACAACTGAAGAGCATGGCAGGGTACCTTCCGGAAGAATTGACGGTGCAGGTACTTCAGTCGCTGCAGCAACTCGACGAACTTGCGAGAATCGGCGAATTGGAACTGTCGCTTGAACGTGCGCGTCTGTCGCGACAGTTGAGTCAACTCGATCATTCACGTCAATTGATTGAACACAACGCTCGGCAACTGGGACTCACGCTCGCAGCCGACGGAACACTGTCGAACCCGCAGAAGCCGACAGTACGTGGCAGCGAATCCCGACGCTGGTTGAGCAAGTTGGGATTCGGGCAGTAGGACATCTACGAGGCACTGCGTTGCAGCACGAGCAGCCGAAACTGCATATGGGTCGGAGTCGGGCACGGCTGAGCGAACTCATCGAGTAGTTCGACGCACCAGCCATGCGTGACCGCGAAATCTGCGAAGCGTGGGGCGTTAACGCGACCAGGGTCGCCGATCCATGCGACTCCTTGAGCGCTCAGCGTTGCCTGCAGCGTACGCAGCAGCGGTGCATAACCCGCAGCATCGTACAACACATCGCTGGCAACGATGAAATCGAACTGATCCGTCGGCGGCTGTTGCCAGTCGAACACCATTCCGATCGTGTCGGCAAAGCCATTCAACGCCGCATTGGAAATCGCCAGTTTCACGGCCGATGACGCATGGTCTGCAAATGTCACATCATGTCCGGCGATCAATGCGGCGATTCCGGCGACGCCAATGCCGCACCCCAGTTCCAGGGCTCTCAATCGAGAGGGCCATGTCTGACGCAGAATCATGCCTGCAGTTGTCAGCGCGGTGGGCCAGAGAGAACCCCAGTAAGGGTCGCAGTCGGAAGACCCTGACCGCTCGCACTGAATCGCTTCTTCGAGCACCTGATCCTGGCTGGACGGCAGCTCAATAATGATTTCGTGGTTGGCGATGGCCAGTGTTTGGCGGGCAAGTTGCAGAGTCATTCAGACTTTTCTGAGACTATCGACAATATGGTTCATTGATTTCTCGGCCATGCGGTTCATGTAGTCCCAGGAATGACCTCCTCCGGACGTCTCAAGATCTCGATCGTGAAGAATTCCCGACGACGATAGTTTCATCCCCAGCCGCGCGGCTCCGTCGAACCATTCTGCGTCGGCTGGATCGCAACAGAAGAATTGATACCTTGGCCATGCCAGCGGATGCAGGTTGAGTACCACCGATGCCTGTCGCGCAGCTTCTGCATCCGGAAACATCGAATCCAGAGGCATGCCGGAACCGTAGAGTTGGTAAAAATCCACCGCTGGTGCAATCGCCGCGACGACAGGGAATCTCAAGGCATGGCGAAACGCCAGCTGAAGTGCGCCTTGCCCTCCCATGCTGACGCCCAGCAGGGCGATGCGCGGAGTGGCGATCGAGAAATTCCGTTCAATAAAAGGCACGACTGAATTCATCAGCCAGTGTTGCGGGGTCTGCTCAGCGTGAAACTCGCGACACACCACATCCAGCCACCAACTGCGTCCGCCGTCCGGACAGACGGCCACCAGGCCATGCTGCTGAAACAGGCGACTGAAGATCGGGTTTTCGTTCAGCAGCACTTGCCCGTGGCCATGCAGAAACAGGACAGCTGCCTGTGGAGGTGTCTCAACCTGCGGCACGAAGACATCAACCCGGCGACCATCAAGCGATTCCGTGCGCCAGCAGTTCAGAATCGATTCGTGGCCGGATGCGATCTGCATCAACGACTGATCGAAACGTATTTCAGGTTTCTTCGATGGCACGGAACCACGAAGCAGGTCTCCGAGATGATTGAACATAAGGATTTGGTACGACTCTATCCGGCCAGAATCTCGCGAATTCGATTTGCGAGGTCGCCCGGACTGAAAGGTTTTTGCAGGAAGTCAATATCGGGTTCATGAGCATTTTTGCGTTGAACAACCTCGTTCGCAAAGCCCGACATGAACAGTACACGCGTGTGATTCTGAAGACTTACGATGGCGTTTGCCAGGTCTCGGCCGTGCATATCAGGCATAATCACATCGGTGATCAGCAGATGCACGACATTCTGTTCGGCAATTCTGAGCGCCTCAGTGGCGGAACGAGCGACAATCACGCTGTAGCCAAGTTTCTGCAGTAAAGACTTTCCAAGATCCAGTACCAACGGTTCGTCTTCCACAAGCAGAATGGTTTCAGACCCGGTATGTTCGTGATACACAGTGGTTCGTGCAGCTGACCATTCATGATCCACTCTGCATCGCGGAAAACAAATGTCGAAAGTCGTTCCGGAGGACGCAGGACTGGTGACTGAAATAACACCGTCGTGCCCGTTCACAATGCCATACACTATTGAAAGCCCAAGTCCCGTTCCTTTGCCAGGTTCTTTGGTTGTGAAAAACGGTTCAAAAATGCGGGCCTGCGTTGTTTCATCGATACCGCAACCGGTGTCCGAAATACTGAACGCAACGCAATCGCCGGACGAACATCGCGCGACCGAAGATTCTGCGGCGGCGGAAGCGGGCAGATTGCGTGCGGTGAGTATGATTTTTCCCCGCCCATCGATCGCATCGCGGGAATTCACAATCAGATTTGCCACGATCTGATCCCATTGAGCGGGATCGATAAAAATCTTCCACAAATCCGGGGTTGGATTCCAGGTAAGTTCAATCTCTTCACTCACGACGCGACGCATCAGACGCAGCATACGAGGTATGGCTTCGTTCAGGTCCAGTGCCATCGGAGCCGTAGATTGTCGCCGGGAAAATGCGAGAAGCTGGTGCGTCAACTCAGAAGACCGACGCGCCGCACTTCGAATGGCGGTGACCTGCTCGGCAAGCAGGGGCTGTTCCTGAGTTTGCAGCAGCAGCATATCACTGTACCCCATGATCACCTGCAGCATGTTGTTGAAGTCATGCGCAATGCCGCCTGCGAGCGTCCCCACGGCTTCCATTTTCTGAGCTTCCATCAGTTGACGTTCCAGTTCATCACGCTTTAACTCCGCTCGTCGCCGGTCAGTGATATCCATCACCAGCGCGAAAAAGCCAGGTACCGAACCATCGTCCGCATGATGCGGCGCGTAGATGACGTTGCGAAATCGAGGCGCGCTGCTGAGGCCTCCTTCCGGCGTGACAAATTCCACGGTTTCACCGTTCAACGCACGTTGGATCCACGGAGTCGCGAACTTGTACTGTTCCTGCGACAGCACATTTTCCAAATGATGACCAAGCATATCATCGATCGCGGAACCAAGTCCCTGAGCATGCCACCTCTCAGCCATTGCATTCACAAACTGGATCACCAGACTTCGGTCGATATACATTAACAGTCCCGGCAATGAATCCGCCAGAACCTGCAATCGCTGCTCGATTGACTTGCGATGTTGTATGTCTTCGAACAACGCAATCAGCAATGGAGCGGAGTCAATGCCTGAGTGGATTGCTGAAACTATCTGGTTTACCCAGACTAAACTGCCATCCGCACGGACGCAGCGATATTCGATGCAGTATTCCTGGATGTCGCCGGTCAGCAGCATTTCCAGGCTCTCGGAGCAACTGTCGAATTCCTCGGAATAAATGATCTGTGAAAGTGTCAACGCATTCAGTTCCAACACTGTATACCCAAGAATGGCCGCCGCGCATTCATTGGCCTGCACAATTCGCATCGTTCGTGAATCGATGATCGCCACACCAATCGCCGCCTGTTCAAACACGGCTCGAAATCGTGTCTCGCTGAATCGCAGCTGAGCCTCAGCGGAGCT
Organism: uncultured Chitinophaga sp.; assembly: GCA_964517865.1. Taxonomy (GTDB): domain Bacteria; phylum Planctomycetota; class Planctomycetia; order Planctomycetales; family Planctomycetaceae; genus SXXK01. Next base: position 1,164 of record CAZFDW010000239.1, on the reverse strand, counting down.
CAGCAACTGCACATCACGTTTTAACTGGGTGTGAGCGACAGACAATTCCTGCGTGCGATGACTCAGTGACTGCGTCAGATGTTGTTGCCGGAAGGTGATAATGTAAGTCAGCACTCCGGCCAGACCCAGCATGGCCGCTCCATTTCCACCGAAAAATAACGCTGATCGAAAATAGGCCAGGTTCCATCCTGCACTTGGTATTCCCGCAAATTGCCAGACCTGGTTCATGCACTGAAACTCGATGATTTCTGGTTTGGCCTCAAACACATCCGGGTTGCCGAAGAACGGAGAATCGGCGACTCGGCGAATGGCGATCCGCAGCAAATCGCGGGTGCGGCGAATCCCCGCTTCGGCAAGAAATGGATCAAGCTTTACGACGATGGCAACACTACGGCGAGCATGATTTAGGGTCGCCTCCGAATCTCGCAGAATTAACCCCGCGCCGCCCTGAACGAGAGATATGGGGCCCGTCAGACGCACTTCGCCTGTCTGAGCCACAAATCGCAGGTCTTCGGCAACCTGAGGGATGGGATGGGAATACAGATCCATTCCCATGACTGCTTCGTTGCCCTGCAACGGAAAGCAATGAGTGATCACTCCGTCATCGACAATCTGGTAGGCCTGAACCCAAGTGGAATCCGCACGCATTCCGCTGGCGATGTCGGCGAAGGATTCCGCGAAAGATTCCGGTGATTCTGTTTCACGCTGGCGCAGGAATGTCTGCATTTCCTGCAATTCCTCTTCCAAACGCTGCAATGTGTAATTCAGGGAATCAGCGTGCAGCCGCAGTATCTGGCGGACTTGCTGCTGTTGTTCCTGCTGAGCATTCTCCGCCTGAGACCAGGTGACGAACAACCACACCGGAGTCAGCAGCAGCATGATCAGCACGGCTTTCCGAATCGCTTCAGTTCGCGGTGATGTGTTCTCATGCATTGAATGTGGCACTTCAAAGAAATACTGCCGGGCATCGAACTTTGCGCCGGGAGCATCGCGGCTACGCACTGCCGTTGGGCGAGCGGCAGTAAAGAATTTACCAACCCGAAGCGCCAGCGAGGCTGCCTCGCTGGCGCTTCGGGTTAGTGTGGGTATGTTCTTTACCGCCGCTCGCCTTGGCAACCCACGCGAGGATTCACAGGGTACACAAAACCCGGGAAACTGGCGAGT
>CAZFDW010000238.1:0-9821 GCA_964517865.1 uncultured Chitinophaga sp. | reverse complement strand
CGCGAAGTATACGACCAGTTTCAACCGTGTGAGGGATATTCTCATCCTACCTGGCTGATGTGAGCTGCAACTCAGGCCGCATTTGCTGACGGCGTGCCTCGACGATCGTGGCCGCAGCACCAACGGCTTGTTCGGCGGTGGTCAGTGCGGCCGTGGCGGTGGTTACGACAACCTCAATTGCCGGAACTTCAGCCGTCAAGGCCTGCATCGACTTTTCAGCTGTCTGCATCGTTTCTGTTGCGGCGGCAATTGTCTTCGCCGCGACTTCCATTTCCGTTTTGGCGTCCGCCATGGACTTATCCATCACAGCAATCTGTTCGGTCATGCCGACAATGGATTTTTCCTGGCGATCAGTCACTGCAGCAAGGCTCTCGGTTGTGGATTTGATCTCAGCATTTTCGGGCAATGCTGCCAGAGCTGCTGTTGCCTGTACCAAGGCGGCCTTGAGCAGCGGGACTGTGGCCTGAGTCTTTGTCATTACGTCCACCTGGACGGCCTTCTGAGCTTCGATCGTTGCGACGGAAGCCGTCAAGTCTTTCATTTTCTGATCGTTTGCAGCCACGATTCCCTGAGCATCGAGCATGCCCTTTTGAGCCGCTGCAATCTGCTGCTGTTTTTCCTGCAAGGCAGCCTGAGCTTCCAGCGATGTCAACTGCACTTCGTCGCGTTTCGCTTTGGCCGCGTCGAGCGCTGCCAATTCATCCCGCAGTCCGATGTAATGCTGCCACCGAGTGACAAGTGCGTTTGAGCGACTGAATTCCTGCTGCACCGCAACAAGTGCCTGATCTTTCGCCGTGGAGGCTGCCTGAAACGTTGGCAGTGCGGCCGTTTCGGTATCGACGATACCTTTGGCTGCGACCATCGCCTGATCATCAACGGTCAGCTGCAGTTTCTGTGCAGCGACATTATTTGTCACCGTGATCACGTTGGCTTTTGTCGTTGCCAATTCAGTTTCGGACGTCTTGAGTTCTGCATCACGAGCGACAACCTGTGCCTTCAGCTGTTCAACGATCTTCTTAAGTTCTTCATCGGTCGGCATCATTTCGGAAGCCGCAGCGGACTTCTCAGCAGCGGACTTCAGATCCGGGAGAGCTTTCTGCAATGCCGCAACGCTTGCCGTCAGTGTCTGGTCTTTTGTCTGTTCAGCGACCAGCTTTTGCTCTTCTGTAGTGATGACGGCCTGCTGATCGATATATTTCTTCTGCGCCGCTGCGTAGCCGACATTGGCGGCATCAATTTTCTGTGTTTGTGCCGTCTGAGCGGCAACCGCAGCATCGCGTTCAGTGGTTGCGGCCGCAAGCTTCTCCGCCGTCGGAGCGACTTGTGTCTGCGCCGCAGCAAGGCGTGATTCCAGTGTCGGCGGATTCGAAGTCAGCTGTCCGATGCGGGTTCCGTCAGCAGCATTCCACACCCGAATTTCGCCCGTCCAGTCGCCCGCGATGACGCGGTCCGTTTCGTCGCAATGCGTCGCGTGCAGAGCGAGATCGCTGAACGCTTCGAAGTCTTTTAGCGCACCGCCGTTACCGTCCCATAATTTGGTGACTCTGTCACGCCCCGACGACACCATGCGTCCATCGCGACAGTATTCAACCGAAAACACGCCACCACCATGGGCTCCCCATGATTTGATCTGACCACCGTTTTCCATTTCCCAAAGTCGAATGGTCGTATCTTCACTGGCGGATGCCAGCACGTTGCCATCGATACGCCATGAAACAGACGTCACCGCAGCGGTGTGGCCGGAAAGTGTCAGATACTCCCGACCCGTGTGGGCTTCCCACACAAGAAGTCCACCGTTGCGGTCCGAAGTGGCTAACAGCACGCCGTCCGGGCTGAACTCCAGGGAGTAAATCCAATCGGTGTGTTTCTTACATTCGTAGGCGAGTTCGCCCGTCGATGTGTTGTAGACGCGAACAATCTTTTCCGGGCCGCCGAGTGCGATCAGTGACTGATCCGCACTGATGTCAGCAGCAAGGACTTCATCCAGTTCGTCGCCGACCGTCATAATGCGTTCTCCGGTCCTGATGTCCCATACGACACACAGTCCCTTGGCAGCTCCGTGACCACCACCAGCGAGTAACAAAGCGCCGTTGCGGCTGAATTTCAGAACTCGGGCAACACCTTCAGGAAACGGCAGCACGCCCAGTTGTTCCAGGGTTTCCGTGTGGTAAAGAACAATCTGCTTCTGGCCTGCCACAGCGGCCAGTTTCGACCATGGATTTGTTGCGATCGCCGACACTGCCGTCGTTGCCGACGTGTACACGACCGGCTCGACGTTCAGGACGTCCGGCATCGGCGATGCACCTTCAGGTCGAGCGCCGGCCGCCACGTCCACAGTCATCGCCGCATTCTTTTTCTTCGGCAGCGCTACTTTGCTGGATGAAGTTTCCAAGGCACCGCCGTCGATCCATTTCTTGATCAGGTCGAGCGTTGCATCGGGGAGTTTGTCTGCCTCCGGCGGCATAAACGGTTCGCTCTGATGCGATACCAGACTATAGAGATAGCTGGCACCTGAATCGCCCACTTCAATGGACGCACCGGCAGCTCCACCCTGCATCAGCGATGAATACGACGACAGGTCCAGGTCGGAAGTCTTCTTGTTCGTGTTGTGACAAGTCAGACACTTTTCACGCAGAATCGGTTTGATGTGGTCTTCGAAAGTCACCTTGTCATCAGCCATGCTGACGGAAGCAAAGACCTGCACCGCGAGAACAGCGAGGCCAACAGAAAAACATGGCACGAACGATTTACGGTGATTCATAATGCAACTCCTGTGGACGGAACGTCAAAGTCGCTCATCCGGTGCCCCATGATTTTTCGAGGCCAACTGAACTCAATCCAAGCTTGTCTTCGGCAGAATCTGCCGGACCAGCCAGCCCGCACAGACCCCGCACACCCAAAACTCTCATGATCTTCCGCGATCGGAGCGAAAGAATCGTGACAATCGATACAACTACGAAAGAAAAGTGTCCGTTTTGGCCCATCAATGGTTGAACAGGAACTCGCTCGAATTCAGCAGTGACCAGAAGATGTCTTCCAGAGCTTCCTTCTTGTTCTCCTGTTCCGCCACGATGACCATCAGGGCCGCAGTCTCTTCCGACACCGGCTTTCGTGAAAAGCAGCGGATGTACATTTCTGAAATGATGTCTTCCGGGGACTTTCCTTCTTCAAGGCGTTTGGCCACCAGTCCACCCTGCTGGATCTTTGCGTTCGAAGTGTCACCATTGATCAGATGCAGAGCCTGTGACAGATTCGGTTCCATTTTCACTTCGCACGAGCAGACAGTCTCGCGTTTCGCTCGACCAAACGTAGTCAGGAAGTACGTAGCCGTATTGCCGTCAGCGATCTGCACGGCTCGTGCCCCGACCGGCAGGCCCGGGAATTTGTCCTGAGTGCTGGTGACTTCGCTGATGCAGTCCAGCATCACTTCCGAACGGATACGTCGTAGCTCGGCATGAGCAAAATTGCGGTGATCCGCTTCGTTGGATTCATTGGGCTTGGTGGACAACTGATATGTCCGCGACGTGCAGATGTCCCGGACAAGTTTGCGGAAGTCATAGTTGTATTCAGTGAATCGCTTGCCAAGTTCATCGAGCAGTTCTGCATTCACAGCAGGATTGCTGACGCGCACGTCATCAACTTCATTAATGATGCCGCGACCAAGAAAATGAGACCACACGATGTTTGCCAGATTCTTCGCAAAGTACGGATTCTCCGGAGACGCCAGCCATTGAGCGAGCACTTCCCGGCGATCGCGTCCGGCCAGATCCGGTTCAATTCCACCCAGAAACTTAGGCTTCATCACAACGCCGCCGACAAGGTGTGTCACTTCGCCACCGCCGGAGTTGAAGATAATCGTTTCGCGAGGATCTTCGCCCTGCTTCCGGCCAATCTGCGCGAAGAAGGCTGCGAAGCTGTAATAGTCGTTCATGGTCCAGCGATCAAACGGATGATTGTGGCACTGAGTACACTGGATTCGCATGCCCATGAAAACCTGAGCCACATTTTCAGCGGTCTTCAGTGTTTCGGTCTCAGTCTGATAATAGTTAGTCGCAGGATTGGCGAATGATCCGCCGCTTGATCCCAGAATCTCGCGGACCATCTGATCAGTCGGCGTGTTGCTGGCAATTTTTTCTCTCAACCAGTTAAAGTACGCCAGCATCGGCTTGGTTTCCACGCGATTTGCGATCGTCCGCACCTGCAGGATCTCAGCCCACTTCATCACCCAGATATCCACAAACTCTTTGCGCTGCAGCAGTTCATCCACCAGTTTTTCGCGTTTCAGTGGATCGGTATCGGCAACGAATTTTCCATGTTCGTCTACGGTTGGCAGAGTCCCGGTGATGTCCACGGAAACTCGCCGCATAAATTCTTCGTCACTGCAAAGTTCAGAGGGAATAATTCGCAACTTGCGAAGTTTGCTATGAACCAGCGTGTCGATGTAGTTAAGTTCAGGAGTCTTCGGATCTTCGTACTGCAGGCCTTTTGGCAGCACGATGAACTGCGAACCGACCGTGTGCGTATCGAAGCGTGCCATAATAAAGGCTTCACCGCGGGCGTGCGCCGTGACAAGGCCTGCCTGAGCAATCTCCGCACTGGTTTCATTGTTCGAACTGAAAAAAGCCAGATTCGTCACGTCGCGGTCAGTGCCGTCTGAGTACTTTGCGCGAACTGTCAGTCGCTGAGTGGTGCCTTCACCGTCCATCACCGCATTCTTTGGATACAGGTCAACAGACACGACCGTCGGCACGGGACCGGGATCATTTGGAGCTCCTGCTTCCAGCCATCGCAGCACAGTGTTGTAATGTTCGCTTCCGACCTCAAATCGCTTTCCACCGGTATGCGGCACATGGCCGTCTGATTTTTCCATCAGCAGACTCTCCGCCGGCAATGCAAGATTGATGCGTCGGCCTGGGATTTCGCGAGTCAGGCGATAGTGGTCGCCTTCCGGATCGAAGCCAAACAACGAAAGACGAAATCCGTCTTTGCCGCGTGCAGCCCCGTGACAGCTTCCGTTGTTGCAACTGGTCTTCATCCAGACCGGCATCACGTCCTGACGAAAACTGATCGGAGGATCGACCTGTGAGTTCTGGATCAGTACAGGAACTTCCACCGCAAGGCCACCATACGTGACCGTGATCTTTGTTGTGCCATCTGCGACGGGATAGAAAGTGGCGCCATCCCGGCGTAAAAAAGCTTCGTTTTCAACCGTCAGCGTTGCCTGATCAGTCACATCGAACGTGAGTCCGTTCGGCATTACAGCCTGGACGATCATCCCCTGTCGATCGCGCACGGCAGACAGATGAATGTCCATTGGAGCGACGCTGATCGACGCCGGCGCCGCCTCATCCGCCTGCACTGTCGAAAACATCGGCAGCACAATGGCAACAACAGCTGAAAGATATGAAAACGATTTCATCAAAGCTTATCCAATCGCTTAAGACGCCTCACCGCAGATTGCGGTGAAGTCGATATCCAGGTTACTGACCTGAAACCTTCTTCAGAGAATCCAATCGCAGCTTCTCCAGCCGTGTCAATCTCTTCTCCGCCGGTGGTGCAACCGGCACCGGAGCTGCCACCACCGCTGCCACTGGCATAGGTTCAGGCATCGGAGCGGCGGTCGGCATCGGGAGCGGTTTATCGATCCGCAATTCCGAATCACCCACGCGCGCATGCACAATACTTTCATTATTTTCCGTCACAGTCACCTGACAGAAAATATTCTTATGAGTTCCTTCAGGACTATCCACTGCGGTCTTGACTTTAAAGACAAGTTCTTTGGTCTCGGCAGTGACCTGCAATGGTTCTGCCGTCACTTTATGCGGAAGACCAACCAGTATCACAACGGCCGGGGATTTCAGTTCCTTCAGGACCTGGACGTCAACCACAACGTCGGTTTCCTTGCCTTGTTCGACAGACGAGCGTTGCACAGTCATCCCGACGTAAGGATCGGCGACTTCCAGCGAGGCCATCTGAGTTGACGCCCAACTCGCTCCGTTGATATTCGCAGAGCCAAGGGCATACACCGGCCACTTGCCTAGCACCGCATTGCCGTCTGCGTTGATCTGATACAGGCCTTCTGTCTGGCCCTTTGCAATGACGATCTCACTGTTTGCACCGACCCCCGGGGGACGGAATGGAAACTCGACTCGAATCTCTTCGTCCCAGCCTTCTTTTTTGGCTGCGACGATCTTGAGCATCATCATTCCATTTCGCACGATCGGCACGTTTGGCTGAATCAACTCCAGCTTGAACGGCAATTCATCGATCGTCGCCACAGGTAAGCGATTGACATCTTTCCAGACATACAAAGACTGCCCGGGTCCGGCGATCACAAAGTCGGCACGATTCGAAAATCGCCCTGCGACATTGAGAGCAGGATCAGTCGTCTTCATGCGAAAATCAACCAACGCCCCGGCCAAAGGAGCGTCCGCAGCTGATTCAAACACCACAGGCATCGTGTTTAAATTTGCCGGCATCGGCAAGGCCGTTATAGTGACGCCGGGTGGCAACTCGATCCCGTCGATCGTCAGTTCACCACCGAAATTCACGCGCTCGGCGGAGATAATTGTTCCAAAGCGATTTCCACGCGGGATGTAGATCTGCTGTCGTGACTGTGAATAGCGAGCCACGCGAGGAATTCCGGCGGTCAGCGCAGGTATGACTTCCTGAAACTCGACGCGATACACGAATTCGGGACCCCCGCGATTCAAGTGGTCGGCAATCCGAATTGCATACTCACCGTCCGCCGGAACCTGCCAGCGAAAATAGCTGTCCGGCCCACGTGAATCGTCGTTCCCTGTGATACCTTCACCATTGGCTTTGTAAAGATTCATCACAGGATCGATCGGTGACCGCACACGGCGACCGTAGCATTCGACTTCAAACACCTTTCCGGCAGTTGCCGTGAACTTGTAGATATCGACGTCACCTGGTTCCTGCAGAATACCGTTGAACGATGATGGAAACTGAGTCACCGGAGTCGCGTTTTCAAAGCCGTTGTTCGGTTCCAGTTCCAATGAATTCGGAACGGTCGAAATCCGCATCACATGCCCTGAAGGCGTAATGCCCGTCGCATCTTCTGCGAAAATCAATGTCTCAGAAGTGCCGTCGTCCGGGAGTGTGACGGCTTTATCAATCGGACCGTTTGCGTCCCCGATCAGCGTCACTTGCAAGGCTTCGCCAGCTTTGCCCCCGGCAGGAAACACAGACATGGGACGCGGAAAGTTACCGACGTGCAGACGATAGCGGCACTCGCCATTGCCGCCATATCCGCTGTCTCGCATTTCAATTACATACTTGCCGTCCTCGGGTACAACAATCGAAGTCGCAGCGTCCTGTTTGAGAAGCGGAGAATCATCTTCCGCTGACAATTCAAAACGTTTGTCGTTCAGAATGGCGACGTACGGATCAAACAAAGTCTGACCGAATCTCATGCCTTCAACTTCGACCGAAAGCCGTTCACCCTTTTTGGCATCGACCACAAAGTAATCGACATCTTCGTTCTGGATGGTTCCCACCACAGTACTGTTGATCAGGATCGGCTGCGGCAGAGCAAAGTCTGTATTGGGCTCCACTTCGTCAACCGCTGGAAGGGCACCGACGAAGAACGTGCGATACTCGGAAATTCCAGTCTTTGTTCGCACCTGAGCCGTATGTTCGCCCAGTGCACAATCAGCAGCGATCCGTATCTTCACATCAATGTTGTTCGCGTCGGCGGGCTTGATCTCAAGAACCTCAAAGCCCGGTTCGTAGAAGAAGATCTCTTGTGCGTCATCCAGGCGTGCCCCCGCAAATCGGATGACTTGCTCGGTCCCGCGTTGTACCCCTCGGGGAACGATAATAGACAACGCCGGATCTGCAGCGGACAAGAACTGAGGCGTCAGCAGCGACACTACAACCGACAATATTAAGGCCAACGGAACACGCATGGCGAGATCTCTTTCCGTGAAAGATAACGGGATTCCTTCCCGCAAACGCACCCCCCGGCTTCCATGTCAGGGCATTTTTCAAGACTATTTGCAAAACAACGCTGCGAATCGAATTTTTCGACGATCCGCAGCGCTGCATGAAGTTGTAAAATCAAACCAGCAGTTCAGAGCGAACTTTACCACCGTCCACGATTTCAATCGGCCGATCGCCCGGAGCCATCAGCTCTTTGTCTGCAGTGATGCCGAGGCAATGATAGATCGTCGTGGCCCAGTCTTCGACATTCAGTGGTTTTTCTTCCGGCTCGCTGGCCGTTGAATTCGACGAACCGTAAACCAGCCCGCCTTTAATGCCGCCGCCAGCCATGACCACACTGAACACCTTCGGCCAGTGATCTCGACCGGCTGTTCCATTAATCTTCGGGGTGCGACCAAATTCGCTGGCGATGCATACCATCGTATCTTTGAGTCGACCACGTTCATCAAGGTCCCGAATCAGCCGTGCGTAAGCCTGATCAAACGGTGGAACCTGGCCATTCATGCCACCTGCGATATTGTCATGCATGTCCCAGCCACCATACGTCAAAGTCACAAAGCGAGAACCCGCTTCGACCAGGCGACGAGCCATCAACATGCGGGCTCCAGCCTGATTGCGGCCGTATTCATCGCGCAGGGCATCAGTTTCTTTGCTGAGATCAAATGCTTCCCGAGCCTGCTGTGAACTGATCATGCCGTACGCACGCTGATAGAAAGTATCGACGGCATCCAGTGAGTCCGCCTTCTCTTTGTTCACGAAGTGATTGTTCACTGCATCCAGTGCACGGCGGCGACGGGTGAATCGCTCGTCGGTCACACCGCCCGGGAGTTGCAGGTCGCGAACAGTGAATCCCCCATCGGCCGGATCAGAACCAAGACTGAACGGAGCAAACGAAGAACTCAGATACCCTGTGCCGGCAAACTCATTCGGCTGGCCAGGAATGCATATATAAGGCGGAATGTTGTTTCGTGGTTCAAATTCGTGACTCACCACACTTCCCATGCTCGGAAAAGCCAGAGCCGGACTTGGACGATAACCGGTAAACATGTTGTGCGTGCCCCGTTCGTGAGCCGCTTCGCCGTGAGTCATGCTGCGGCAGATGGCAATCTTGTCCATCACTTTCGCAGTCTGCACCCAGCGTTCGTTGATGAACACGCCCGGCACGTTGGTCTCGATTGAACTCATCGGCCCGCGATATTCGATCGGAGCGTATGGTTTGGGGTCGAAACTCTCCTGATGTGCCATGCCACCCGGCAGGAAGATAAAGATTACGGACTTGGCTGTGCCTTCTTTAGTTTCGTAATTCTTGAGATCGGCCTGAGCCGACTGCATCTTCAGGTACTGTGCCAGCGACAGGCCAATCCCGGCGCAGAAACCAACGTGTAGAAAATTTCTGCGTGAACTTCCACGAGCCATAGCGAATCTCCAGGGGAAAATGAACAGCCTGTAGACCAATCCGACGACGGTCAACAGTTGATGTTCGAACGTACTAATTGTCTGCAAAAGTGCTGAAGCACTTCAATCGGGTGGGATTTAAGGTGGGTTGCTTCGGGAAATTGCATCCGGAATGCTGTTAGTGTTAAGCCGTCACGCCAACTTGTCAACAATTCCAACCGAATTTAGCCGGTTGTGGCTGATAGAACCTTGATTGCCCAGGTATTTCTCAGAATCAGCAGGATAGCCACTGCGACTGACGGTGATCAGAACACTCCGAAGACCTCCACGCGCCTGATCATCTGCACATTCGTAAGAATTCCTGCACAACTGGCACTTTACCAGGAACGGGGAATCGCGCCGCACGCTAACTGCTTGTGCTGCGATTTGAAATCCAGTACCAGTTCGACGCATGTGACCTG
>CAZFDW010000237.1:0-9846 GCA_964517865.1 uncultured Chitinophaga sp. | reverse complement strand
GCCACTGGCTCTGCCAGTGTTTCATGCCGATGTAGGACACTGGCAGAGCCAGTGGTACACAGCAAAGCACGATTGACACAGCACTGGCCTGCAGCAGAATCGTTACGATCGATCCCTTCTGCGGGAGTGTTGCAAAAATGCAACGGGTCGCGGCGACCTCGACCGGACGGCTGAACTAGGCTCCAGGCGGAGGTATTTGGCCATGAAATTTTCGAATCGTCTGCTGTCCGGATGCGTGTGTTTCGCAGTTGCTGTGGCGCTCATCGCGTTCCGATCGGAAAAGGGACCACCGCCGAAGGATACATGGTTTCAAAAAGCCGTGTTAGAGAGTGCAAAACCAGTCGTGGTGAAGTTCGGTGCAGACTGGTGCGGACCGTGCCGCGGCATGGACGAAGCCATCAAAGTACTGCGGCCGAAACTCCGCAGCAAGGTCGGATTTTTTGTGGTGGACATCGACCAGAAACCTGAATTATTTCAGCATTATCGATCCGGTGGCGGAATTCCTCAGGTCATGGTCTTTGTAAAGGGAAAACTGGTGGCGAGCCAGCGCGGCTTCGGCGGTATCGAGCATCTGGAATCGTGGATCAATCAGAATATCTGAACATTCATCGACACGATCCTGGGATCGGACCCGTACGTTCGATGTCTGAAACTCCGGCAGCAAAGTGAAAGTTTATGATGAACGCTCCCACAACATCGCTGAGCTGCCGGAATTGCGGCGGAATTCTGAAGTGTGCCGACAGTCACAACGCTTACCGTTGCGAATACTGTCATTCCGTTGCGGTAATCTCTGCAACTCCGTTGTTGGTGGATGGAATTCAACCAACCAACAACTCTGTCAATTCACGCTGCCCTGCATGTTCAGACGGCCTTCAGACTGCGAAACTCGATGGACGACCAGTTCTTTATTGCTCCGGTTGCCTCGGAATACTTGTTCGTCGCGAACACTTTGGTGCAGTTGTCAACGAACGTCGCTCCCGGCGAGTCGGTCTGGAACAGGAAGTAGTACGCCCAATCGACCCGAACGCTTTTTCCCGCCGCTTGCGTTGTCCGACCTGCGAAGGATTCATGGAATCGCATCCGTATTACGGGCCGGGTAATGTTGCGATTGATTCCTGCGCGGAATGCGACCTTGTCTGGCTGGATCACGGCGAATTATCCCGCGTCGAACGTTCCGGTGGTGGTCGCGAACCGGCAAACATGCATTTGTCCGTGGACTTTTCCAGACACCCGGAATCCGGGCCGGCGGAAAAAATCGAAGAGCGAAACCCGATCGCATTGCTGGCCGATTTTCTGTTCTGACCAGAACGCTGCGATCGTATCGACTTGCGGCGAAAGCCCTGCCCGGCGAATTGCGTCTGCGCCGATTGGTGTCATAATGCTGATTCCGCGATGAATCTTATACTCCGCGCGGCTTGGAATGAGACGTCGTGATAGGACTTTCACTCGTTTAACCGCGTGCCCAACGGGCCGCGCTCGACCGCTGGTGGCCCAGGAGCGCGGCCCGCTGGGCACGCGGATAAACATGTCGCGGTTGGCCGCGGGAAGTATAGTCGTCGGAGCGACTGAGCTAAGTAGGAGATCTCGGTGCTCACTGGTGGTTTGTTCGTGACGTCGCTTGCTGGTGCCGTATTCAGTGCCGGAATGCTCTCGCTGACGTTGTCGCTCGTTTGCGGGCCATGGCTGATTCGTTGGCTCAGGTCGCGTTTCACCGAACGCATTGTCAGCGACTCATCGCGTTTGAACGAACTGCACGCCGCCAAGCAAAACACACCGACCATGGGTGGCTTGCTCATTACCGGGGCCACTGTCGTTTCGATTCTGTGCTTTGCCGATGTGTCGTCGCCGCTGGTCTGGATTTTTTGTTTCACAGTCTCAGCGTTCACGCTACTCGGCGCTTCCGATGACTGGATTAAGCTGCGCACGACGCGGAATGGCCTGACAGCAAGGAAAAAACTGGTCTTTCAATGCCTGATTGCATTTTCTGCGGCAGGAGGAATGCACCTGTGCAACTCCGAACACGGCCGCGCGGGGCGGATCGCAATACCATGGATGGATGGCACAACGTATTCTGGCTGGTGCTGGATTCTCTGGGCTGCGTTTGTAATTGTCGGTTCGTCAAATGCTGTCAATCTGACGGACGGGCTGGATGGACTTGCCAGCGGCTGTTCAGCGATCACATCCGTCGCCATGGCAGTTGTCGTCTGTAGTCATGCAGGGGTCGGACTCAATGAGACTGACATCCATGGCACGGGGCATTCTGTCGCTGCGATAAGTTATGCGGCGCTGGCCGGAAGCTCGCTTGGGTTTCTGTGGTGGAACCGGCATCCGGCAAAAGTCTTCATGGGCGATGCCGGTTCATTGCCGATCGGTGGTTTACTGGCAATCGCAGCATTATCGACTGGCAATGAATTCCTGCTCGCGATTATCGGCGCTGTCTTTGTGGTTGAGACACTGAGCGTCATGCTGCAGGTTGGCTGGTATCGGCGGACGCGGCAACGAGTACTTCTGTGCAGTCCTCTGCACAACCACTTTGTGTTTCGCGGAGTCCCCGAAACAAGAATCGTCGCTGCGTTCTGGTTGGCGGCAATGTTTGCTGCTTTGACCGGGCTGATGGCAGCGTTCTGGTGATTTTCTGCGTATTCCGAAAAACAACGGCAACTGATCTATTGATTTGGAAGCGATGAAAGATATAACGCCGCGCGGTGAGGTTGATTTGCATGGTGCAATGAAACTCATGCGACCTGTCGACGTGACTCAAGATCTGTTTTTCGCGAGTTCATCCGACGGGCACAGCGTCCGCCAAAAAAAACACATGTGGAGGTGAAGAGGGGTTCGGCCTGTTGGCATCATTCCCTCGCCCCTGGAACTTTTGCTGAAAGAGCGATCGATCCAGGAAGAGACTCGTTATCAATTTGCTTGATCGTTAACCCGGGATGGAGTCGGCCGGTGTTAACTCGAGTCTGCCGACTTCTCAACCATTGCGTCGGCGTCGCACTACTCTTGTTTGGAAGATTGACTGGCTGCCTTCAGGAACTCCATTTCCTTTCGTATTTCAGATAAATTGAAACGAAACGGGAAACGGATTTTTAGCCTGCAATTCGCTTCCAACGGCGTGTTTTCCTCAGAAATCTACGAAAAACGGTTCTGAGAAATCACGGTAATGTCGTGTGACCAGACGCAGATCGCGGAGATTTTACAAATATGGACGAATCGTCATTCGGTGGGGAGAGTTCAGAACCTCCATCCACCGGCCCGGAGCATGATGACCCTCCAGGAAGTTCAGGACGCCTCAGTGTCCTGGCCGTCGCAGAAGGAACTGCTTCTAAATCGAAAACCCACCACAATGGCAAGTTGTCAGTTTTGAATCTCGTTCGAAACGCTGCCCGACCGACAACTCCCTCCCGCCAAAAACCTGCCAATGGACATGCTGTCGCTGAAAGAGTGGCTGCGTCCCCAAGCCTGCCCGATCGCAACGGTGTTCGACTTGACGCCGCCCATCATGCAGGAATTCCGCCGCGCAAGGAAAATCCCCTCACCGTCCAGTTTCGTGAACGCTTCTATCCGGATGCGACTGACGAAGATTGGGACGACTGGCGCTGGCAATCCCGGCATCGCATCAAGACGCTGGAACAGTTTGAGAAGATTCTGGAACTGTCCACCGAAGAACGCGATGTCCTGTCCGACGGCGGTACGCTGCTTCCAACAGCTGTGACGCCATATTACATGAGTCTGCTGGATCCCGAAAATCCGTTGCAGGCGCTGCGAAAAACGGTCGTTCCGACGACGCGGGAATTTATCCGCACGGCGGGTGAAGCCGATGATCCGCTGGGCGAAGATGGACACAGTCCGGTTCCGGGACTCGTTCATCGCTATCCGGATCGTGTGCTGTTGCTGCCACTGGATTTCTGTTCCACGTATTGCCGCTATTGCACTCGTTCACGGGTCGTCGGGCACGGGGAAATTCAGCCAAATGTGGAACGTCTGGAAGCCATCTTTCACTATCTGGAAGAGGCAACTCAGGTGCGCGACGTGCTGATTTCCGGCGGTGATCCGCTGGCACTCAGCGACGAAAAACTCGACTGGATCATCGGACGCCTGCGTCAGATCCCCCACATTGAGTTCATTCGAATCGGCACAAAAATGCCCGCTGTACTGCCTCAACGCATCACACCGGAACTGTGTACGATGCTGCGAAAATATCATCCGATCTGGATGAGCGTCCATTATCTGCATCCGGATGAATGCACGGTGGAATCAAAGCAGGCCTGCGAACGCCTGATTGATGCCGGCATTCCACTGGGCTCACAGACGGTGCTGCTCAAGGGCGTCAACGACGAAGTTGAAATCATGAAGCAGCTTGTCCACAAGTTGCTGCTGATGCGCGTTCGTCCGTATTACCTGTACCAGTGCGATCCGATCAGTGGTTCGTCGCATTTTCGGACGCCCGTTTCAAAGGGTCTGGAAATCATTCAGGGGCTGCGTGGATTCACCACAGGCTATGCGGTACCGACATTCGTAATCGATGCTCCCGGCGGTGGCGGAAAAATTCCGCTACAGGTCGATAGCGTGATTGGCCGGGACGGTGACGACTTGCTTCTTCGAAACTTCGAAGGCAGGACATTCCGTTATCCGGACCCGATTGCGACCTAGCCACTGCGGGAGTCTGGTTTTAGCCTTCATCGCACAATGTACCGGCGGGCGGCGTGGCGTCTGCCCGCCGGTACAGTGACGATGTCGTTTATCACTAATACATCGAGCCGGCTCAATGAGGCGTAGTGCTCTGTCATTGCGTGCATTGATGTGTGCCACTGGCTCTGCCAGTGCTTCCTGCAAATGGGGAGCACTGGCAAAGCCAGTGGCACGTAACCCATCAATGAATGGGTGACAGAGCAGTAGCCGGAATCGTCAGAATTCGGAGTCCGGCCATGTTTTAAACCGTAATCTTCTCCCAGGAAGTTGTCGTGTCCGACGAGTTTCTTTGTGTACGCTGTGCAAGGCACTATTCGACGTGTTGTCAGAAGACGGATATCTACGTGACGCTGGGAGATGTCCGGCGGATCGAGAGTGCCTCATCCGCTGTCCACTTTACAGAATACCGTGCGCCGGAGGATGCGTCGTATGATCAGTCCGTTGAGGATCCGTTCTGGCAGCATCATGTGTTTCAGCCGGACGGAACACGCAGAGTCCTCAAGCAGCGGTCGAACGGCGACTGCCATTTTCTTGGCCCGCTGGGATGTACGCTCGCCGCGACGGTGAGGCCGCTCATTTGTCGGCTTTACCCATTTGATTACGATGCCGAGGGACTCAAGCAGCGACCAGCAGGTGGTTGTCCGGTGGAGCTGCTGCGGCCGCAGCAACAACTGCTGCAGGTGCTGGGAATGGATCGTCACGAAGCGGAACGGCTTCGGGCACAGTTGTACGCTGAACTGCCGGAGCAAGAAGGTTCGAGTGCGGTAACGGAAAGCGCGGCGGCATGAAGATCGGACTGACCTACGACCTGCGCGAAGAGTACCTTGCCGAAGGTTACGACGAACTCGAAACCGCAGAATTTGACCGCGCGGACACGATCGATTCGCTGGAAAATGCCATTCGGTCACTGGGACATCAGACCGATCGGATCGGACATGTCAGGCAATTGGTAAGCCGCCTGGCCGCTGGCGATCGCTGGGATCTGGTGTTCAATATTTGTGAAGGCCTGCGTGGAATCGCCCGCGAAGCACAGGTTCCCGCGCTGCTGGAAGCCTATGGCATTCCCTGCACGTTCGGTGATCCGGTCGCAATGACCGTTTGCCTGCACAAGGGACTGACGAAGACGCTGGTCGAAAAATGCGGCATGCCGACTCCGCAGTTCGCCGTCGTCGAAACTGTGGCCGATCTCGCAAAGATCAATCTGCCGTTCCCGCTCTTTGCCAAGCCGATTGCCGAAGGCACGGGCAAGGGCGTTTCGCCTGCGTCGTGCATTTCATCGGCGGCTGAACTGAAGAAGGTGTGCGAATCGCTTCTCGCGAATTTCCTTCAGCCGGTGCTGGTAGAAACTTATCTGAGCGGTCGTGAATTCACTGTAGGGATTCTTGGGACAGGCGACGACGCACGAGTTCTCGGCACGCTTGAGATCGTACTCCTGTCCGATGCCGAACCTGGTGCGTACTCATATGTCAATAAAGAACGCTGCGAAGAACTCGTCCGGTACGATCTGGTGCGATCAGACAACGATCCCGAAGTCGCGGAAGCGGAACGCATTGCACTCATCTCGTGGCGTACACTCAACGGTCGCGACGCGGGTCGCATTGATCTGCGATCGGACGGCAACGGCCATCCCAATTTCATCGAAGCCAATCCACTTGCCGGCCTGCACCCCGAACATTCCGACCTGCCGATGATCGCCACCAAAGTCGGCATGGGTTACCAGGAACTGATCCGCCAGATCGTGGAATCCGCCGCCAGGCGAGTTTGATCGTCCTGCCCTGCATCCGGTTTCAGGCGTGGTAATGCAGGCTGTCCGCAAGCCATGGATCGTTCTGCGGCACGGGGGCAGCTGTGGTGAAAGATCGCATGAACAGCAGAGGAGGGCTGACGCCTGTGGCTCAGGGTTAAACGATTCAATCAACGGCCTGTTAACCGCCGCGCAGTGCGTGTTCCCCAGGCTAATAGTGACACACAGAGCAATCCGTCGAAGCGTTCACTGCATGTCCGTCAACTCCGAGTGCAGTGGATTCTCGATAGCAGTTCACGCACCAACCCATCGACAGAGTTTCAAACTGACGCATGCGTTCCATCGATTCCACCGGACCATGCTTCTTGATCGTCTGCACCATTGATGCGGAAATCATCTCCAGTGCGGTGGCCCAGTCGGTACGCCGTAGTTCATGCAGTTTTGACGGTAGTAGTCCGGTGTGGCCTGAGCAATACTGATCGACGACGCAGAGACCACCAACAGCACGACAAAACCCCGAATCTTGATTTGGAGGGCCCGGCGACCTTTTTGCCTGGGTATCGATTGTAATTCAGGACATCTGAATCCTAAACTGCCGGATGACAGCGTCTGTTCCCGGCAGCGGTGACCTCGGAGCCCTGATCCATGATTTCACAAACTGTTGAGTATGCTCTGCGGGCTATCGTGACGATCGCGCAGCATGAGGGCCAGCCGTGTACGGCAAAGAAACTGGCTGAGATCACTCAGGTGCCATTACCGTATCTTTCCAAGCTCATGCAGGGGCTGGTGCGGGGAGGCATGGTGACGTCTCAGCGTGGATTGCACGGTGGTTTTTTGCTGACAAGAGATCCTGGCAACCTGACAATTCTCGATGTGGTCAATGTTGTCGAACCCATCAAGCGGATTCTCCATTGTCCACTCAACATCCAGTCGCACGGCACAAATCTGTGCCCTCTGCATCGCCGACTCGATAACGCGATCGCGGCGACAGAAAAGGTGTTTCGAGAAACGTCCGTGGCGCAGATGCTGTCTGAGCCAGGCAGCGTCACCCCGTTGTGTGAAGAGAAGAAACTGATATCACTGGGACTGGGTTCCAGAGCTGGAACGAAATCCCGACCGGCTGCGCGCCAATCGAAAAGCAGGAAAAAGTGAGACAGCGGAGCACGAGGCACGAGGCACCGTGACACTGAAGATTCTACTTTCCACACTCCAAAGTTGACCGTTTCCTGCACCGCTGAGGAACTTCACGTCCCGTTTTCTCAAAGTAGCCATTCCTTGGCTGTGGCAAAGATGAAGATATGCAGTCGCTGCAGGAGATTCTGCTGTATGGCGTTAAAGGGATGGCGGCCTATGCCCACCATGCCCGGCGGCTGGGTAAGACTGACGAAAACGTCAGTGCGTTTATTGAAGAATCGCTGTTTTCCACAGTTACAAATGTCAACTTTGATCTGGAAAGTCTGCTTGAGCTCGTGTTGGAGTGTGGTCGTCAGAATATCCGCGTGATGCAGATGCTCGACGAAGGTCATACTGAACGATTCGGAACGCCTGAGCCAACCGTGGTTTACGAGGGAACGAAGGCCGGTCCCGGCATTCTTGTCACCGGGCACGATATGCGCGATCTGTCGGACCTGCTGGAACAGACTGCCGGGACAGGAATCAACGTCTACACACACGGCGAAATGTTGCCGGCTCATAGTTATCCTGGCCTGAAGAAACATGCTCATCTGGCCGGTCATTATGGAGGCCCGTGGCAGAATCAGCTGTGGGAATTCCCGATGTTCTCAGGGCCGATCCTTGGCACGACAAACTGTGTGCTCATTCCGCCGGACACCTACGCAGATCGCCTGTTCACGAATCGAGTCACCGCTGTTCCGGGTGGGACACGTTTGAAGGACAGCAATTTCTCGGCAGTGATTGCGAAGGCGAAGGAGTGTCCACCGCTGCCGGAAAACAAAGTGCGTGAATCGACGATCGGTTTTCACCACAGTGTTGTGCTGGGAGTGGCAGGCCAGATCGTGGATGCCGTGAAATCCGGAGCCATCAAGCGATTCTACCTGATTGGTGGCTGCGACGGCGCCGAATCCGGGCGCAACTATTATACGAAACTGGCTGAATCCTCACCAAACGAATCAATCATTCTGACGCTGGGTTGTGGCAAGTACCGCATTCGCAATCACGACTACGGCACCGTCGCCGGGCTACCTCGACTGCTGGACATGGGACAGTGCAATGACGCTTACGGAGCCGTGCAGGTGGCGCTGGCTTTGTCGAAAGCGTTTGACTGCGGCGTAAACGATCTGCCTTTGGACATTGTGCTTTCGTGGTTTGAGCAAAAGGCGGTGGCCGTGCTGTTGAGTCTGCTGGCTCTCAACGTAAAGGGCATCCGAGTCGGCCCTGTGGCACCAGCATTTGTGTCACCAAACGTGTTCAGGATTCTGCAGGATCGATTCGACCTGAAAATCATCGAAGCTTCTCCTCCTGCGGAACTTGTCCAGCTGGGTGCATAACGATGCAGGCGATTGACGAACCACGACTCGAAACGGACACGCAATACCGCTACGACTACCTGGCGGAATTCATTGGCTTTGGATCGGCCGACGCCGCTTTGATTCAGGGTTTCGCACCGCATCTCGGCCCGCGTATCGGAGAGCTTGTCGATAAGACCTACGACAAGCTGCTGAGCTACGATGCGACGGCCAGGCATTTTGTTCCCAGGCAGCACGGATATGAGGGCGATGTGCCAGGAAACCTGGCCGATCTCACGGCCAGTCATCCGCAGATTCGTTTTCGCAAGGATCACCTGAATCGATACTTCATGCAGCTGATTGGTCGGTCTTTCGACGCGAAGATGGTGCAGTATCTGGATATGGTCGGCAAGATGCACACACCTCACGCCGGAAGCAAAGGGATTGTTGTGCCTCTGGTTCAGATGAATGCCCTGATGGGGTTGTTGTCCGACGCAATCATGGAAGCCGTTGCGGAATCACCACTGGACAGCACAAAAACACTGCAGACTCAGCGCGCCTTCAACAAGCTTCTGTGGATTCAGAATGACTTCATCACGCGTCACTATCAGGCAGCGGTTCCTGTGGCCGGTAGCTGATCAATCTGCAACCCTGCAACCGCATTCTGCGGAGCCCTATGGACGGCTCGATCGCCGGAATCGTGCCCACAATGAAGTAAGAATGTTTCTCGGATGACACGATTCTGTTCTTTATCAGCGATGAATGTCAGGTGCCGCCGTTCCATCGTCTTGTTTGAAACAGATCTGATTGTGTCTGGTGGGCATCGCACACGGATCCCTGTCCGCTTGAATTTCAGTGCCATCATCGTGATACTTCCGCGAAGCAGCGTCTGTATTCCAAAACAAGTCTCGGTAGCTCAATTGGATAGAGCGTCGGCCTCCGAAG
>CAZFDW010000236.1:0-9872 GCA_964517865.1 uncultured Chitinophaga sp. | reverse complement strand
CAATCGCGGCCCGCTGCGCACGCGGTTCAACGAGCCAATGCCAACCGCGTGCAGTAGAGCACCCGGTTTTTGTACGGAAGTGTTTCCGGCTATTTTGCGCATTCGGTTGTCCCCATTCGGTTGTCGCATTTCATGCGACGCAGGGAGACAACCGAATGGGGACAACCGAATGAATCGCACCGAAATATGTAACGGACAGCCTGGACGCCACCAGGATCTGTCGCTTTTCAGAATCTCGAAAATGTGGCATTCGTGGCCGCCTGAGGTATAGCAGCGTGGATTTCCGCCTAAAGGCTGGACTACGAACAAAATGGAACCGTGAAATCAGTCGAATCCGCTGAATTAGTCCTGTTCCGCACTGAACACGCGAATTTCGACGCGTCGATTTTTTGCGTGGTTCAGCGAATCTTTGGGGTCGGCAGGGCGGTCCCAACCTATGCCAGCGGCGTTGAACTGATTCGGATCCAGCTTGTATTTCTGAATGAGGGATTCTTTCACGGAATTCGCGCGGTTTTCGGAGAGCTGTTTCACGAGTACATCGTCCGGCAATAACGCCTTCATCGACGCATCGGAGTGTCCTTCAATCACGATTCGAGCGGCTCCGAATTGACCGACGATCTTTGAAATTTCCTCCAGAATGAAATCAACGTTCGGATCGTACATCTCTTCGATTTCTTTGCCGTCAGCATCCTTGCGGATGACTTTCTTCATCAGATCGGAATTGTTGGGAGCGAAGTGAATGATGACCGTGTTGGTCAACACTTCATCCGATTCCGCGATGATCTCACCAGTTGTCTTCGGGGCAAATTGAGCCTGATACTCGTCGCGTTGCGATGAATATTTTGCTTCACTCTGCAATCGCTGCAGCACGCTGAAATCGGCGACCTGATCGAACGGGACGGGCTGATGAGTCACTGAACGAATACCGCGATAGATGTAGTAGGCCTGTTGCCAGACAGATTCAAATCGAGACGGATTGTTCTGATTCAGAAAGAACTGGCTGTTTTCAGCAAAATTTGTCCAATGCGCGTCGCCCAGCATTCCCAGACAATCGCTGGCAGGAATTGCATAACCTGCCGACATCCATTCGGCGACCTTCTGTTTTTCTTCCTGAGCTTTCAAAGACTCGATGGAATCAAAAATCCCGCGGACAATACCTTCGATAAGGTCCGGATGATCCTGAGCAAAATCTGCGCGGGCAAACCAGACGTCCGCGATCAGCTTGTTAGCGGTCTGCGTATCAACCAACATCCGATTGCCCGGCTGCTCTGACAGCTTATAGATATCCGGTGCCCAGGATACGCAGGCGGCGATATCTTTCTGGGCATTGAACGCAGCAGCAGCTTCGAATGCATCATTCGTGTATTTGAACGTGACTTCCCCAGGCTGCACGCCACCTGCTACCAGCATACTCAACGCGAAGTACTGCGATGGTGAATTTTGCGCGAGAACGATCGTCTTGCCGCGCAGGTCACGGACTGTGCGAATGTTCTCACGCACCACGATTCCGTCGCCACCGTTGGACCAGTCCACCTGTTGAAAAATTCGCGGCATGATCCGACTGTCGCGCGGCTTGCCACTTTGATCTACAAAGCCTTCCATGAACAAGGGCAGCATATCGACGGTTGCCCAGCCAATATGGAAGTCGCCAGCAGCATACTTATCCCGCATATCAACGGGATTGTCGGCCAGCACAAGCTGAATGCGGAATTCTTTGCCGTCTTTTGTCTTCCAGATCTTCTTTGGCTGAAATCCTTCATTGGCATGAATGATCGGTGCCCAGCCCGCCCAGACATTGAGCGCAAACTGCACGGTGTTATCTTCCAGCTTCGCATAACCAGCGGTGCCTTTCACCGGAGGCAGTCGATCGGCAGGTACGAATCCGTATTCTTTCTTTGTGGTGACGATGTCGTCTGAAGAGCCCTCAGCAGCCATTTCGCCACCGGCTCCACCTGCTCCACCGACATTGATCTTGCCTGGATCAAGTTGAGGTGCATCACCGCCCTCTTTGCCTTCGTTCTTGTTTACGGCAGGATCGCCACCGGCGTTACCGAAGAATCCCGCCTGCATCCCCGCGAAGTAGACAAGTCCACCGACCACCGCCAGGACGGCTGCGTAGAACGCAAATGTTGGACGCCCGTTTGACATTTTGAACTCCCTCAGATTATTTAAAGCCAACAACTATGCGAAGTATCCCGAAACGGATGAGGATCGCAAACGGATCAGACAATTTTTTCCGTGGGAACGATCGGTGAGTTCTGCCTTCAATGGCTGTGCGACGGACATGCATGTCCATCGTACATGAAATTGAGGAGGGACGGCGTTAGTTTCTGGTAATCAATTCGTGCAGATTCAGAATGGTTCTTGCCACACTGGTCCAGGCGGCCAGTTCAGGTTTCGCCAGATCCTCGGGACCTGGTTTGGCTCCTACGGACAGCACTTCGGCAGCGACGGCAGGATTCGCTTCGTATTCGGCAAGATGGGCCTTCAACAACTGTTCGAGGATGGTGAGTTCGTCCTCCGTGGCGCGACGAGAGACGGCGCGGCGGAAGGCGAAGTTCAGTCGGTCATTTGTGGTGGCACCACCCTGACGCACAATCAATTCTGCAAACGCACGCGCCGCTTCGACATAGCTGGGATCGTTCAACAGCACCAGAGATTGGAGCGGAGTGTTGGATCTCGCACGGTCAGCGGTGCATTCTTCGCGGCTCGGAGCATCAAACGCCAGCAGACTCGGGTGCAGATACTGCCGTTGCCAGTGTGTGTAGAGCCCTCGACGATACAGCTTTTCGCCGACATCATTCTGCCATTCCCGCGCTGGAAAATTCAAATATGCCCAGTAGCCTGCAGGCTGATACGGAAACACACTTTTTCCGCCGACCGAGTCCACCAGCAGCCCGCTGATGTCCAGCGCGTTGTCGCGCACAAGTTCGGCATCAATGCGAAAGCGACCCTGACGCGCGAGCCAGCGGTTGTACGGATCGGCTTCTCGCAGTGCATCGTCGGAAAGTGATGACTGTTGATAAGTTCTGCTCATCAACATGGCTTTGATCGTGCGTTTGAGATCCCAGCCGTGACTGCGAAAATCGTCCGCCAGAAAATCGAGCAGCAGCGGATGGCTGGGCCATTCGCCCTGAGCACCGAGGTCGTCGAGTTTGCGGGATATTCCCGCTCCGAAGTAGATCTTCCACAATCGATTCACGACCACGCGCGGCGTCAGCGGGTTTTCCGGAGCGACAATCCACTTTGCAAGATCCAGTCGATTCAGCCGTTGATCGGTCGGCGTTCCTGAAGACAGCACTGCCGGGAACGCTGGTGTGACTTCTTCGCCACTGTCGTCCATCCAGTTGCCTCGCGGAAGGATACGCACCATTCGCGGCGCGACAGCTTCTGTGATCAGTGACGAAGGAATGGCTGCATCGAGTTCGCCACGTTTCTTTTCGAGCGCCACCAGTTCATCTCGCACCGGATTCAGCAGCGGAGCAATCGACCGATAGAACGTCGCCAGTTCAGCCTTTTGAGTGTCCGTGCGTTGATCCGCAGCCACCGCCAGCGCGGCGTTGAGACTTGCCGGAGGCGCGTCCGTCGCCTTGATGGGACGCGGCGATGTGGCTACGGACAGCCGAAAACAGCCGACATTGTGTTCGGGATTGTCGAGATTCTGGGCCATGACAATCTTGAGCTTCGCGCCTTCGCTGACCGTCAGATCGGTGGCAGTTTCGAATACGGCGAAATTTGGTTGCCCGGCTTTCTCCATAATGGCCCAGCCCCATTTCTCGCCCTTGGCATTGCCGTCAATCGCGGCTGCGACAGCCCATTTGCCGTACGGATTGTCACCGGCAGCTCCGGTTTGTTCATAAGTCGCCGTCGCATTTTGCAGCGGAACGGCGATTTCTTCGACGTCTTGCTGCGATTCCGGCGTTGGTGGCAGCACCTTCACGATAAATTCCGACAGCACAAAATTTCCGTTGCCCGCGCGGCCGGGCCCTTTGTTCGGCAGTGAGTCATCCGGCAGTACCTCAAGCCGAAATGCGGTCACGTTCGCCGGCAGGTTTGAAAACGTTAGTTCGTACGTGTCCGTTGCTGGATTTTTGTCACTGACCAGGATCGCGCCGTCCGCCCGCAGTGCCAGTTTCGCACCTTCAACAGACACCATCGAATCTGCAGTCAGCGGCGTCCACGGAATCTGAGTCTTTTCCCAATCGGCCTGAGCCCCGGCAAGTTCCGGAGTGTCGGTTGCGAGAACCAATTTTGCAGCGGCAATCTGCTGATCCAGAATTGTCAGATCCGCCGCCTGCTGCTCGTTGGGAACTTTGACAAACGGACCCCAGTTGCCGTCCGAGTTCGCTCCGGAATACAGACCGCGTTCCTTAATGTCGGCAAAGAACGCTTCAAAGCGATAGAAGTCGCGCGTGGTCAGCGGGTCAAACTTGTGATCATGGCATTCCGCGCATCCGAGAGTAATCCCCAGCCATGTGCCGGAGGCGTTGCGAACTCGTTCGGCAATATACTTCGCCAGATATTCCTTATCCTGGACACCCCCTTCTGCGCTCATCATTCCCAGTCGATTGTAGCCGGATGCAATCTGCTGCGATCGCGTCGGTTCGGGCAGCAGATCTCCGGCTATCTGTTCGACGGTGAATTCATCAAACGGCTTGTTGGCGTTGAACGATTCAATCACGTATTGTCGAAAAGGTGAAACGCTCATCACCTGATCGCCATGATAACCCACGGTGTCGGCATACCGCACGAGATCCAGCCACCACATCGCCAGTCGTTCGCCAAAGTGCGGAGACTTCAACAATCGGTCCACAACTTTTTCGTACGCACCCGGTGACTGATCGGCCAGAAATTCATCGACTTCTTCGGTTGTCGGCGGCAGTCCGATCAGATCGAAGCTGAGTCGTCGAATCAGTGTGATACGATCCGCTTCTGTGGCTGGCTGCAGCTTGTGCTCGGCCAGCGACTGAGCAATGTAGGCATCAATGTGGGAACTTGTTGAGCCACCAACAGCAGCCGCATCTGCCATGTTCGTGCGAATCGGACGGAATGCCCAGTGTCCTTCGTACTGACCTCCCTGCTCAATCCACTTTTTCAACAGCGCAATGTCGCGTTCTGACAACGATTTTCCCGACTTGGTCGGCGGCATTTTTGTTTCTTCGTCCGTTGATGTCACGCGCTGGAATAATTCACTCTCGTCTGGCTTTCCCGGCACCAACGCTCCACCAGTGCCGTCGCTGCCGACCAATCCTTCCTGCGTATCCAGTCGCAGCTCAGCCTCGCGTTTATTTTTGTCCGGGCCGTGACAAAAGAAGCAATTCTCGGACAGCAGCGGACGAATGTCACGATTGAATTCGATCACTTCCGGAAGTCCCGCAGCCGACTCTACCGAGTCCTGCGAGAAAGACGCGCCGGGTGCGGCCAGCCAAAATCCGCAAACTGCCAATCGGGCAACTGTGACAATGACAGAACGTGAATGTATGCGACGCATATCAATCCTCAATCAGGACTTCGACGACAGATTTAGTGAGAATCCGTCAAGGGGAGTCTGGAGTTCAGGACCGCAAAGAAAGCGGTTAGGCGGGAATTTCGTGATTGTATCACGACACACTTTCGCCGGAAGAGCCTGATCCGTCAACTGACGGACGCTCCCACATTTCGTGCAAAGCCATATGCCGTGTATATTCGCCCTTCAACTGAGCGTGCGACGGAGTATTTCTTCAATTTGACTGACCGCGAACAATGCCTCGTGTCCTGCTGCCCAATTTTTTCTTTGAAGATGAACTCCTCGCGGCACCAATCGTCGCTTCGCCAAGGGCCAGACAATTGGTGACGGAAATCGGGCCGGTCATGGGCTTGCTTGCAGGAGAGACTCAAGGCAGTTCGACATCACTTGATGCATCACGACTTCGGTCAATCGTAGTCGTTGCCGACGACGCGCGACCTGACGACGTTCCGCCCGCGTTACAGGGTGTTGAGTTTCTGACGGTCGAAGAACTTACAGCAAGAGTGGCACTCGAACCACCTTCAGATTCTGACGACAGCAGAGTGTGGGACGTTGTTCCGTGGGGTTGGAGTGAGTCCGCCGTGGGCGTGCTCCGGAAAGCGGGTCTTTCCGTTTGCGCACCTGACAGAGACGTCGTGCGGTCAATCAACAGCCGTCAATTTCAATCGGTGTTTGACGCCGCAGTTGAAATTAATGGCACGCAACGAGTTGATTCATTCGGTACGCTGTGTCGTTCACAGGCTGAAGTCACGAACGCGATCAGGGCCGCGTGTGAGTATTCTCAACACGGCTGGGTGATTAAGGCCGATCTGAGTCATGCTTCTCGCAATCGATTGCTGGGGACATCGACGGACCTCAGGAGCGAGCAGCGGGCATGGCTGGAATCGCGATTCGATTCCGGGGAATCTGTGTATGTCGAACCCTGGGTGGAACGCATTTCAGAATGCGGACTGCAGTTCATGGTGCCGCAGTCAGGAAGTCCGGCCGCGACGATTGAATTCATCGGAGCAGCGGAAATGGTCAACGATGACGCAGGACGATATCTAGGCAGCGTCGTGCGGTCCACTCTGCATGAGGCCATTTGGCAGCCCGCGATTGAGCACTGTCTGCAGATTGCCAGATCGGCGGGGACACTGGGTTATTTCGGGCCACTGGGAATTGACTGCATGGTTTTCCGCTGCCCGAAGCACAATCGTCAGTGGCTTCGTTTCTCGCACGACATCAACGGACGCCTCACGATGGGCCGTATCGCCCTGTCACTTCGCAGGTTTCTGGAATCCGGAGAAACCGGGGTCTGGATTCATGCGGAGATGAATTCGGGTCCGCGAAATGGAAAAACGGTTGACGAAGTTTTACCCGGCGGCGTACGCATCATTCACACCAGTCCGGGGCGAATCGGCGGAAAAGCGGTACGAGTCGGAACGGCTCTGGTCGTTTCGGCAGATTCTGAACAGTTGAAATCAGCCTGCACGCAGATTCTGGGGCGAAGTGTGAAGCTGACGCAAGCGTCGGAATCGGATCCAACACTCGTAAGATTCTGAACGATGCGTTATTCTCCGCGCGAGTCTGAGTGGGGCATTTGCTGGTAGCCGAAGTCGTGAGACTTCGGGTTGAATCATGGCCCGGCTCCGAATTCTTACGAATCCGGCTACACGACATTGCAACCCGCGCCAGGTATAATGTCACTTTCGACCACGTGAGGTAAGACGAGAAATATTGCTTCAATGACAGACTCTGAAACACGTCAATCCCTGCGACCCTGGTCACCGGAATGGTATGCGTTGCAAAAAAGTACGCTCGGGGAATCCACTTGCCAGCAGCTGGGGTTTTACATCATCCCGCCAGAGCTTCGACTGTCGGTCGTCATCCCTGTTTACAATGAAGAGAAAACGCTGCGACTGCTCATTGATCGCGTTCGTGAAGTTCCCATTCGAAAGGAACTGATTTTGATCGACGACTGCAGCAAAGATGGTTCGCGAGACGTTCTCAAGGCGCTTGAATCCGAGGGCGGCAACGACGATTTCAATCGCATTCGTATTTTTTTTCACGATGTCAACAAAGGCAAGGGAGCCGCCCTGAAAACAGGATTTTCTCATGTCGATGGCGATATTGTGATCATTCAGGATGCCGATCTGGAATACAATCCGTCCGAATACCCGCGCCTGCTTCAACCCATTGTAGAGGGCAAAGCGGACGTCGTATTCGGAAGTCGCTTCCTGGGCGACCGGGCGCATCGCGTTCTTTATTTCTGGCACTATCTGGGAAATCGATTTCTGACAACACTGTCGAACTGTTTCACCAATCTGAATCTGACCGACATGGAAACCTGCTACAAGGTGTTCCGCCGCAGCGTAATTGATGACATCACTCCGAAGTTGGTACAGAATCGCTTTGGATTTGAGCCGGAAATCACCGCCCGGATCGCTCGTCGGCGTCTGCGTGTGTTTGAAACGTCGGTGAGCTACGCTGGACGAACCTACGCGGAAGGCAAGAAGATCGGCTGGCGCGACGGTTTCAAGGCATTGTGGTGCATCATTCGGTTCGGAGTTGCGGAATAATCACTCGATGGATACAAAAATCCTGACTTATCACGAAGACTTTCTGGAACTGTGCGAACACATTCGGCAGTGCGGCATTGTCGCGTTTGACTCGGAATTCGTTTCGGACATCTCCTATCGGCCCGAACTTGGCCTGCTGCAGTTTGCAACACCAGAACGCTGCGTGGCCGTGGACCCACTCGCCGTCGCGACACTGACGTCCTGGTGGGATATTATGGCCGACGACGCCACGACTGTGATCGTGCATGGTGGCCAGGCGGAGATAAAATTCTGTGTTCAGATGTGCGGCCGGATTCCGAAGAAGCTCATTGATGTCCAGATTGCCGAAGGCTTACGTGGTCGCAGCTATCCGTTGGCGTACTCGGCGATCGTGGAACGAGTCCTTGGCAAACGAGTGGCCAGTAATCAGACGCGAACGGATTGGCTGCGTCGTCCGCTGTCGCCCGAACAGATTCATTACGCTCTGGAAGACGCGGCATTCCTGCCGGAGATCTGGAAACGTCAGAGTAAGTCTCTGGAATCCTGCGGTCGTCTTCAGTGGGCACACGCGGAATTCGATCGCATGTGCGAGGACATTTTTGAAGAGGAACAAACGCCGCCATGGGAACGGGTCTCAGGGATTCACAAACTGCCGCGACGTGAGCTGCTGGTGGCTCAACGAATCGCAAAATGGCGTGAAGAAGAAGCTGCCTCTCGCAATCGACCGCCGCGGAGGATTCTGCGGGATGACCTGTTGATCGATTTGGCCAAACGCCGGCCAAAGACAGTGCAGCAGGCGTTGGCCACACGTGATTTGAATCGTCCGGAGTACAAGAAACGTCTCGACGATATCATTATCGTGATCGACGAAGCATGTTCGGTATCGGATGACAAGCTGCCGCCCCGACTGCGGTCACGTGATGAGTTCTCGTCCGATGAACAGGTCATTTCCCGGCTGTTGGGTCTGGCGTTGGGAAATGTGTGTGCCGAACTGGATATCGCGCAGTCACTGGTCGGTACGAATCGTGACCTGACCGAACTTGTACGAGCTGTCCGCAGCGGTGAAAAGACCGGGCCACCACGTCTGCTTGACGGATGGCGCGGTGACGTGTTCGGGGAATTACTGCGCAACGTGCTGGATGGACGTGTCCGCTTCCGAGTCGCGCCCCCGAATTCTTCGACGCCGCTGATCTTTGAGGCGCAGGAATAGCATTACAACGTCACGTTACGTTCGCGCGGGTGCAGGCAGTCCTGTTCTGCCTTGCGCATTTTGAGCGACATCTTGCTGACGGCATCCATCATCGTACGCACCTGGCCGTGAACCGGTAGCAGGTATTCGTCTTCCACTTTCTGACTGATGGAATCATTCCAGTGTTCCCGCGTGGCCATCCAGGCGGACTCCAGTTGTTTGAGAGCGTCCTCAAGGCGGGCTGCAGGACTGATGAAATCGACTCGTTTCATGGCGTGGGGCTTTCGGTTTGCGGCGGCGGGGATTACTTGCAGGAATCCTGTCGGATGTTATCTGAAACGCAAACACCGTGAAAAGATCCGCACAATGCAACTTCTGCGAATTGTAATCGTCGGCTGGATGTTGATCGCTGCGTGCAGGTCAGCAGTCTGGATCGCGTTGCACGCGGTCAACCGATCGATCTGGTCAGTGTGGATTTCACTGGCGCTCGGATTGTACTCATGCCGGGAGAATCGTTCGGCGGTTATACCTCACGCGGCCATGAGTGACACGTTTTTGAAAACCTGAAAAGCGACATGTTCGAGGAGCGTTGATATTTGCTGTGTGTTGCGTTGTTTTTCGTGCGTTTCATTCGGTTGTC
>CAZFDW010000235.1:0-9891 GCA_964517865.1 uncultured Chitinophaga sp. | reverse complement strand
GTGCCTGGAAGCTCACCGGCTTTGATCAGGTCACCAAAGGTCTTGCCTTCGGTCTTGCTCTTTTCGCCTTCGGCTTTGGTCAGAGCTTCTTTGATCTTCGCTTCATCAGACTCGTTCTTCTTCGCCAGCTTGCCAGCAACTGCCACACCGTAGTTGTTTCTCTTCTTCTTATCCTTGTCTGGATGGCAGACCGCGCAGGTCAGCTTGCCGTCGGTCCCGTGCTTTTTGGCAAGGTCAGGATATGTTGAGTTGAGAACGTCTTTGTACTTCGGGCGAGCTGTTGCTTCGCCGCCAGTGACAACAAACAATGACGCAGCCAGCACACCAGCTACGACAAAACGCACAGAATTCTTCACAGTCAGCATTAAAACCTCCAGAAAATTTTGGATGCAACGTCTGCCACCACGGCGCGATACATTCTTCGGCGAGTTGAAGTAGAAATCAACACACCGTTCGAAAAATGCTCCGCACAATGACCGTTTTTACGGTTGCCACGGTCGGTTTGTCAATCGACCTGCGGGGCGGAATCATATTCCGTTTTTTCGGTGACTCACTCGTTTCTCATGTTTTTCTGTGAAAACGCATCGAAAACTCCCTGAACACTGCGTTGCATATTTTAGAAAAATGGGGTAACTGAGCAGCTAGACCTGATGCAAGCGACAGCCATATGGAGTGCGGCGACTTGTCGCCGCTTTGCCTTTCCAACACGGCATTTTTGTCAATCGGCGTGGGAAGACAGCAAACATTCCATTTCAATTTCAGGTGAAATCGGCAGAGCAAACGAACGTCGTTCCCAGAGCCAAATTACCTGAAAAAGAAAGCGGTGACGAGTCACCGCACTCCAAACGTCGCTTGTTTAGGGGCTAGAGACGGATTGAAATGAGGAGACCGAATTCGAACGCCATTGTTCTGATCCTTGAATGAGCTGATTGAGTTGGCGATGATATCGCAGAATTTTTCAACAGCCTCAATGTGCAGGCGACTGTTTCGGTGTGCCTTCGCGTTGGTTGTCACACCCTCCAACGAGCGCATGCTCAAAAACTGGCCGACCGTGAACGAGAACCCTGAATGACGATTCAAACCACATTTGTGATTCTTTCAATGTTCCTCGCCACTACGGCAACCACCGTGATCGCGGGGGACAAGGTTCGACTGTTGCCGCCTTCGCTGACATTGGATGGACAGGAAACACGTCATCAATTACTGGCTGAACTCTATTCCGGGGACGATGCCGTTGGACCTGCCGATGTGCAACTGATGACCGACAATCCTGCGATTATCAGAATCGATGGCAAGACGATTCACTCTGTCTCCAATGGCGAGGCGGTCGTTCGAGTCGTTGGTTCGACAGACGAATCCGCCTCCGTGCAAGTCGTAGTGTCGGGCGCGGAGCAGCCGTTTCAGTGGTCATTTCGCAACCATGTCGAGCCGGTGCTGGCAAAACAGGGATGTAGTTCGGGTGCGTGTCATGGTGCATTGGCGGGCAAGGGAGGCTTCAAACTCTCTCTGAGCGGATATGATCCTGAGCGAGACTACTTCAATCTCGTGGAACTGCAAAGCGGTCGCCGTGTGGAACCAGCAAACCCGGCTGCCAGTCTGATGCTCACGAAGCCCTCAATGGCCGTGCCTCACAAAGGTGGCCTGCGGTTGAAGACGGATTCCTGGCATTACAAGATTCTTTCCGAATGGATAGCGCAGGGAGTTACAAAACCTGCTGAGGGCGATCCAAAACTCGACCATCTGGAAATTCTTCCTCAACGTGTCACGCTGAAAGCGGCGAGTGTCCAACCTTTGATCGTGCGGGCGCATTATGTAAACGGACGTGTGGAAGACGTGACCCAACTCGCGAAATTTTCTTCCTCTAATGAAGCCGTCGCCACTGTTGGTGCGGATGGTCTGACGACTGTCGTTGGTCCGGGTGAAGGCGCGGTGACCGCATGGTTTTCCAGTCAGATCGTGATTGCACGGATCGTGGTGCCGTACGATCACACGCTGGATGCCGCTGTCTTTGCTTCTGCCGCACGGAGCAACTTTATCGATGACACCGTCCTGCAGCAGCTTCAACGTCTGAACCTGAAACCATCACCGCGTTGTTTGGATGAAGTGTTCATCCGTCGCGCATTTCTGGATACCATCGGGACGCTGCCGACAAGCACTGAAGTTCGTGATTTCCTGGCGGATCAATCTGCCGACAAGCGCGACCGCATGATTGAAACCCTGTTGCAGCGACCGGAATTCATTGATTTCTGGGCGTATCACTGGTCCGATCTGCTGTTGTTGAATGGCACGGCTGTCAACCCGGAAGCTGTCAACGCTTTCTACAAGTGGATTCATGAGCGCGTCGAAAAGAATACGCCGTGGGATCAGTTTGTGCGCGAAATCGTGGCGTCCCGAGGGGACAACATCGAACACGGTGCGACGAATTTTTACGCCATCCATCAGTCTCCGGAAGACATGGCGGAAACTGTCAGCCAGGCGTTTCTGGGTCTGTCGATCGGTTGTGCGAAGTGCCACAATCATCCGCTCGAAAAATGGACGAACGATCAATATTACGCCTTCGCGAATCTTTTCTCGCGAGTCCGGGCCAAAGGCTGGGGCGGTGATGCTCGCAGCGGCGATGGAAAGCGAACTCTGGTCACGGTGAGTTCGGGAGAACTGGTGCAGCCGAAAACCGGTAAACCACAAATGCCTACGCCGCTGGATGCGGAGCCGATTCCGTTTGATGCTCCCGGCGACCGACGCGAACACGCAGCGGCATGGCTGACATCGTCGGAGAATGCGCTGTTCTCACGTTCGATCACAAATCGGATCTGGAAGAATTTCTTCGGTGTCGGGTTAGTGGAACAAGTCGATGACATGCGGACTTCAAACCCGGCCAGTAATGAGGAAATGCTGGCAGCCGCATCAACGTATCTGGTTGAGCAGAAGTTTGACCTGAAGGCACTGATGCGTGCGATTCTGCAGTCCGAAACGTACCAGCGCAGCAGTGAGACACTGGCGGAAAACGCGGGTGATCAGCGACAGTATTCTCGCTACTTTCCACGACGATTAATGGCGGAGGTTCTGCTGGACGCGGTTTCCCAGGTGACGGATGTGCCGACAGAATTCAACAAGATTGTATTCCTAGGGTCTGACGTCAAGGATACGAAAGATTATCCGAAAGGAACGCGAGCCATCCAGCTTCACGATTCCGCCGTGCAGTCGTACTTTCTGCAGACATTCGGACGAAATCAACGTCGCATTACCTGCGAATGCGAACGATCCGATGAACCCAGTCTGGTGCAGGTGCTGCACATCTCAAATGGAGATACGATTAATCAGAAACTGTCTGCGGCAGACAATCGACTCACAAAATGGCTGGCGGAAGCTAAGCCCGATCCGGAACTGCTGGATGAAATCTTTCTCACCTGCGTCGCACGCTTGCCGAGTGCCCCCGAGAAGGACGAATTGCTCCCACTGCTGGCTTCAACGGCGGCGGCAGAAAGGCGTATCGTGCTGGAAGATCTGGTCTGGAGTATCCTCAGCAGCCGTGAATTCCTGTTCAACCATTGATGATGGAAATCTGTGCAGGGTTGCACGGTGATTCAACACCTGTGTCGGGGCAGTTCCGGATTGCCACTGTTGAGTGTCCACCGGCGAGCGGCAGGGCGTCAGCCCTCCGAGTCTTGAAGACTTGGCGACACGTCCGTTGTGCTCGACAGATAAACTCCTCGGAGGGCTGACGCCCTGCCGCTCGCCATTCAAGTGCAGATTCATGATTTGTTCTCAAAGATGGTGGCTTTGCACCACCTGCCTTGTCCTCGAATCGCATATTCCGCACAGGAACTGGCGTGTGATTTGCAGGTTAACGTTGTTTCCGGCTACTCTGCCGCACTGAGTGCTATCCGAAAAGGGGTCTGACCCTTTGGAGGCGAGTTGATTATGTTGATGTTTCCGTCTTGCCGGAGAGGGTCAGACCCCTTTTCGGATAGCTGTAAGCTGTCACTCCATGTCTGAAACGCAACTGTCGCCTCGTGAAGCAATCGCTCTTTGTCGTCAACGTGAAATCCGCGCGATTGATCTGCGGTTTACTGATTTCTGTGGGTCACAGCGGCATTTTACGATACCGGCTGATCGGCTCACTGAGGAAAGTTTTGAACACGGTTTTTCGTTTGACGGCTCATCGATGCGCGGCTGGCAGGCGATTCATGAAAGCGACATGCTGATTGTACCGGAATCGCAAACGTGCTTCGTCGATCCGTTTATGAAATCGACATTGGCATTGCTGTGCAACGTCAAAGATCCGGTGACGCATCAGACTTATCCGCGCGATCCTCGCAACATTGCCCGCAAGGCCGAAAACTATATGCTGTCCACTGGCATCGCTGACCGGGCGTTGTTCGGGGCAGAAGCAGAATTCTTTGTCTTTGACAGTGTGCGCTTCGATCAGCGCGAACACGAAGGCTACTATTATATTGACAGCGTCGAAGGTCAATGGAATCGGGGCACCTCAGGACATCCGCAGGGCGGAAATCAGATTCGGCATCGCGAGGGCTACCTACCGATGCCACCGGTCGATACGCTGCAGAATCTGCGTACCGAGATCATGATGCTGCTGGAAGACAGCGGCATCAAAACCGAAGGCCAGCATCACGAAGTTGCCTCTGGTGGACAATGTGAAGTTGACCTGCGTAATGACACGCTGGTCTGCATGTCGGACAAACTGCTGCGCTTGAAGTACATCGTGCGCAATGTCGCCGCGCAGTACGGTAAGACAGCCACGTTTATGCCAAAGCCAATCTGGAACGACAACGGCTCGGGGCTGCACATGACACTGTCCCTGTGCAAGGACAATCATCCGCTGTTCGCAGGTTCCGGTTACGGCGGACTCAGCGAACTAGCGATGTTTGCGATCGGAGGCATCCTGCAACATGCATCTGCCCTGCTGGCGTTTTGTTGTCCGACAACCAATAGTTACAAGCGACTGACACCCGGCTTTGAAGCTCCGGTGAATCTTTCTTACAGTTATCGCAATCGATCTGCGGCCATTCGAATTCCAGCCAATTCCGGCGAAGAATCACGACGGCGGTTTGAATTCCGATGTCCGGACGCGGCCTGTAATCCGTATCTTGCGATGTCAGCAATTCTGATGGCGATGCTTGACGGAATTCAGAACCGCACAAATCCCGGTCGTCCCCAGGATAAGGATCTCTACGATCTGGCTCCCGAAGAACGTGCCGGTCTGATCTGCACACCGCCGTCACTGGACGCAGCGTTGAATGCTCTGGAAAGAGATCACGATTTTCTGCTGCGAGGCGACGTGTTCACGCCCGACGTGATCGAACGCTGGATTCAACACAAACGGAATGACGAAGTGAACGAGATCAATCGCCGTCCACATCCTTACGAATTCGCGATGTATTTCGACTGCTGAACGTTCACTGGAGATCACTATGCATCGCGTGCTGGTTTTGGGAGCCGGAAAAATTGGACGCGCGATCGCCATGCTGCTGCATTCCGCGGGTGACTTCGATGTGCTCGTCGCGGATGCGGACAGTGAGGCGTTGACAAAACTGCAAAGCATGGTGCCGGTCGATACCACTCTCGCAGATGCTGGCGATCCGGGACAGTTACGGTCGCTGATGCAGGATCGTGATTCCGTAATTTCCGCCCTGGTATTTTCCGCAAATCCGGCAGTGGCCGAAGCCGCAGTAGAAACATCAACCAGCTACTTTGATCTGACTGAAGACGTCGCCACGACGCGCGCCGTGAGACAACATGCGGAACGTTGTCCTCAGGGCTGTATTCTGATGCCCCAATGCGGCCTGGCACCCGGATTCATTTCCATCGCAGCTAATCATCTGATGCAGCAGTTTGAGAGTCTCGACAGCGTCCATATGCGGGTCGGTGCGATGCCGCAGTTTCCCAGCAATGCCCTGAAGTACAATCTGACATGGTCCACCGATGGTTTGATCAATGAATACTGCAATCCGTGCGAAGCAATTCATGAAGGGCGTCTGCTGGAAGTCCTGCCGCTCGAAGGTTACCAGGAGTTCCTGCTCGATGGAGTTCGCTACGAAGCATTCAACACGTCCGGCGGTCTGGGATCGCTGTGTGAAACGATGCAGGGCAAGGTGAGGGAACTCAACTACCGCACAATTCGTTATCTGGGACACTGTGAACTGATGCGTTTTCTGCTGAATGATCTGAGACTTTCTGAACGCCGAAGTCTGGTCAAGGAAATTCTTGAGGCGGCCATACCGGTGACATATCAGGACGTCGTGATCACCTTTGTGAACGTGTCAGGCATCCGGAATGGACAGTTCATGCAGATCACGGATGCGAGAAAAATCTACCATCAGGACGTCTTCGGACGACACTGGAGCGCAATTCAGATCACCACTGCCGCCGGCATTTGTGCTGCGGTCGATCTGCACGCTCAGGGGAAACTGCCGAATCGCGGATTCGTGCGACAGGAAGACATTCGGTTCGAAGACTTCATCGAGAACCGATTTGGCCGATATTATGCCGGCAACTGAATTCGCATTGGAATTCGAAGCGTCGTGCATCGACTACCGAACTTCAGGACTCTGAAATAGTATTGCCGGGCAGGTGCATTCAGCAGTTTTTGGGGTGCGTTCACGCCTCATTACGCAGTCTGCGGAAGCAACCACAGATAAACACAAATTCACACAGATTATCACAACAGTCCATCTGTGTTCATCCGCGTCCATCTGTGGTTTAATTTGTCATTCTTGGTATGTCGTTAATGGTTTCGACTTATTGGACGTTAACCGAAAACGATCCCATCCGGCGTGATCGCGAACAGGCGGTCGCTGATCTGGTACGAACTCTTCAGATAATCTTCCCTGACGGCTTTGCAGATCATGTCGCGATCGGAGTCGCCTCGGAACACAACCAGCGAATCGCGACCGGGTAGAGCGGCCAGAATGGTCGGACCAAAATGGGGGGACAATTTTGCATAGAGATCCTTCCGTAGTATGTAGCTCGAGCCAAGACTGTCTGCCGTCCGCAGGATGCCAACCCCGATTTTACCCTGCGGATTTGGCATCATCATGAATTCCATAGCCCCTTTTTGATTGAGATTCTCCATTGCGGCACTGTGCAAATCTTCGCCATTCAGATTCCAGATGTCCAGGTCGGAGCATCGGATCATTCGAAATCCTCGCTTCAATTCGATGGCGTAACACAGCACAAGGTCAGCCAGCCAGGGAGTCGCAAAGAGGTTGTCAGTCTTCGTTTGTTCCGTGTGCAGAATGACATCGGGTTTAATCATCGGAATTACTTTGGCTTGCGCGTGTTCCCACAACTGCACATCCAGCGTTTCATCTTCGACCGAATCAAGCGTCTTCACGAGCTCTGTGACAATCCGATCCAACTGGTTTGGGGAGCTTTTGTATTGAGCAAACGGATTCGACAAATTGATCTGGAATCGTTGGAACTTCAACACCGTTCCGTCGAGTTGCGGGATTTCACCCTCTTCGAGCAAGTGCGCAATCTTTGGCAACACGGCTTGGACCAGTGTCAGGAATTTCTGATGGACATCACGGTCGATACGCAATGAAACCAGCATACGTTCGATCACTGGCATCCAGAGATGTTCCTCCGACGCCGGAATTCTGGCCACAATGTTCAGCATAAGATCGAAGGCCAGCACTTTCCAAAGCTCACATTTACCAAATTCAGAACTTTCCGCATCGGCACGCATTGCAAAATGCCGGATCGTCGAATCACGGCGAATGTTTGTCGCCTTTTCGCTTTCGAACAATGTTCGCAGGGCTAATTCTTTCCTCTGTTCGTCATCACTGCTGCTCACTCCAGTCATCGCGACAAAATAGATCGCCACATCATCAGAGAGAGCAAAACAGACTGCATCGGGCGGTGCTTCGAGATTGTAAAGCTTCCAATCTCTCGGACGGTCGATATTGAAATATTCTTTTGGATGCTCATATCGAACGAATGGCGGAAACGTCGCACATTGCTGTTCCTGCCGACGCTGTTTCAGTTCCGCCTGCAGATGCTTTTCAGTTCGACGTTTCTTTGCGGCCATCGCTCGCTTTCCTCAACTTCTTCATATGATCGTTCGCAGCCGCAACTTGCCAACACTCGCGAACTCTCCGAGGTATTTGGTGGTACAGACTGAGTGCTGATTTCAATTCCTCAAGAGCAACTCTAAGGCGACGTTCGTGAAAATGGAAGCAAGAGTCTGGGCTGAGCGACACAGTCTGAAGGCAAAAAGAAAGCGCTGACAAAGAAGGACAAATGGGCGGACCAAGGAATGTTGTACTTTCCATGTCCCCTTTTGCGGTTCTTCCCTTTTTCGGTTCGCTTATCCGACGGCGGCCGGCATTTGTGCCGCCGTGGATTTGCACGCTCAGGGGAAACTGCCGAATCGCGGATTTGTGCGGCAGGAAGATATTGTGTTTGAGGATTTCATTCAAAATCGCTTTGGCCGGTACTACGCTGGCAGCGGCAGTTCATCCGACGGATCAGCCCATTCGGACCGATGATCGCCGATACCACCTTGCCAACGCGACCGGCGAAACACCCAGCCGAAACGCCATAACACACACCAGATTTGTCAGCGTGGTTCGCAACACACCCAGTCGCTGCCAGCGGCGATCCGATGTGGTCACGGATGCCGGTGCGATGGCAATCCTGCCAGTTTTCTGAAGGCGGCGGCAGAAGTCGTAGTCTTCCATCAGCGGCCAGTTTCGAAATCCGCCGAGGCTGAAGAACTTCGATGCGTTCACAAAAATGGCCTGATCTCCGTATGGCAGTTGCAGCCAGCGCGAACGCAGGTTGGCACCGGATTCAATCAGCCTCAGCATCCAGCCCTTCGCTCCGATGCGCAGTCTGAAGGCTCCTCCGAAATTTCCTTCGCGAAAGATCTGCCAGACGTGATCTGCAAAATCATCCGGCAATTTGGTATCCGCGTGCAGAAAAAGCAGCACCTCGCCGCTGGCCAGTGCCGCTCCGGCATTCATCTGCTTCCCGCGACCACGATTGCAAGCGACGACCGTGGCCCCAGCCAAGCGGGCGAGTTCCGTAGTGTGATCATTGCTGCCGCCGTCCGCCACGATGACTTCGATGTTCGTTCGATTTCGGATGTGTTCAAGCGTTGCTGTGATGCCGGCAGCTTCGTTCAGTGTCGGGATGATGATCGAGATTCGGCCTGCCACGGCTCTCGGCAGCACGTCGCGGAATTGATCTTCAAGGCGACGGCATTGGACAAGATCTTCAGCGTAATCGACGTCAGATAGAGGTGGCAGTTGTCCCACAGTGACACCGGCTTCGGCAGCTCGCTCCCGCGTCTGCCGAAAAACGGTCTCGGTGCCCCAGGCGATGTTCTCAAATAGCGTCGGCAGATGGCGTCGCATTCCCATCAGGTAGTAGCCGCCGTCGGTTGCCGGGCCGATGACCACATCGCGATGAGTCAATTGCTCAAACGCCTGACTCAGATGCAAAGCTTTCACCTCCGGGCAGTCCGTTCCGATCACCACAACGCGCTTTGCACGTTCAAAGAATGCTGCTTCGACAGCCGAATTCATCCGTTCGCCCAGCGCCCCTTCTGACTGCGGCGCGTACCGGGCCTGCAGGCCAAACTGAGCAACGAATTGCGATTCGTCTCCGCCCGCGTATCGCACTTCGACGTCACAGTGATGAGCTTCGGCCCAATGACAGACAACATCCAGTGTCTGAACGATCAGACACCGATGCAACGCCGCCGCGCGATCAGCACCGAGTGCCGGGATAAGACGCGTCTTGGTTCGTCCCGGTTCCGGAAAACGAGTCATCACGACAATTCGATCAGCACGCACAGAATTCGCAGGGATCACTCCTCACTCCTCACTCCTCGCCCCTCGCCCCTCGCCCCTCGCCCCCCCCCCC
>CAZFDW010000234.1:9294-9896 GCA_964517865.1 uncultured Chitinophaga sp. | reverse complement strand
CATTTAATCCACGGTCAGAAGGTTTCTGGCATTCCGAAGTCGGTGCTCGACGCTACGGGCTATCGCTGGGAACTCGCTCCGCAGGCCCGCGACTGCTGTGGTTCTGGCGGGGTTTACAACCTTCAGCAACCGGACAATGCCCAGGAAATTCTCGCTCGCAAGTCCTCGTTTCTCAACGCCGCCGCAGGAGATCCTGTAATCCTGGCGACCAGCAATCATGTCTGCATGATGCAGTGGAATTCGGCCCACAAAAGCGGTCTTGTCAAACGGCCATTCCAGGTCCGACATGTGATCCAGTTACTCGATCCTGAGGAACCGGCTTGCGTCGAGTGATCGGTCCACGTTACACAACTGCGATGCGGCTATCCTGTACACGCCTTCCCTGGCCAACCTCCGCATTGCGTGAGGTTCTCGCGCGTTGAAAAAGGTGTCTGGAACTTTGGAGCCACCAGAAAACATTGCGAAAACCTGATACTGGAGAGTTCCAGACACCTTTTTCAACCCATCTGAATCGCGTTGTAAAAGGTGTCTGGAACTTTGGAGCCATCAGAAAACATTGCGAAAACCTGATACTGGAGAGTTCCAGACACCTTTTTCAACCC
>CAZFDW010000234.1:0-9194 GCA_964517865.1 uncultured Chitinophaga sp. | reverse complement strand
ATCTGGGAAAGTCTCCCTATGAAACTCCGTAAAGTCCATCAACAACTGGTCTCGAGTCCGCTGGCCGATATCAACGCCGCCGTGCATCGTCAGTTGTCGTCGTTGAATCTGTCGGTGCCTGGCGGCGATGTTGCACTCACTGTCGGCAGTCGTGGCATCGGCAATTTGCCGCTCATCGTCAAAGCCTGCGGGGATTGGCTGCGCGACCATGGGGCGACGCCATTTATTGTTCCGGCCATGGGTTCGCACAACGGAGCGACCGCTGAAGGACAGAGGCTGATGGTCGAATCGCTCGGTGTGACCGAGACGGCAATGAACATGCCGATTCGCAGCAGTATGGAAGTC
Source organism: uncultured Chitinophaga sp. (assembly GCA_964517865.1). Classification (GTDB taxonomy): domain Bacteria; phylum Planctomycetota; class Planctomycetia; order Planctomycetales; family Planctomycetaceae; genus SXXK01. The sequence goes on along the minus strand of CAZFDW010000234.1, from coordinate 8,849 downwards.
GTTCAGATCGGTGAAGTCCGCACCGGTGCGGTGTACATGGACCGCTACTGTTCGGAAGCTGCGGGTGTACTGGTCGTCAATCGCGTCAAACTGCATACTTGTTTTTCCGGGCCGATTCAGAGCGGTCTCACGAAAATGATGGTCGTCGGCATGGGTAAAATTCGCTCAGCCCGGACGTTTCATTCCGCAGGTGCCGCTGCGATGAAAGACATGTTGCTGGAAATGGGGCAGTGCGTCCTCGATTCCGGCAGAATTCTGGCAGGGCTTGCGATTCTGGAGGATGGCTTTGATGAGACGGCCGAACTGCACGCGATCCGTCCCGCCGAAATTCTGCAGCGCGAAATTCAACTGCTGGAACACCACCGATCGTATTTTCCACGTCTGCCGCTTGATGATCTGAACGTATTGATTGTCGAGGCGATCGGAAAGACCTACAGCGGTACCGGGATGGATACCAACGTCATCGGACGACGCGGGATCGCAGGCTTTGAAGACCTGACCAGTCCTCGAATTCGCACCATCGGTGCGCTGTCGTTGACCCCGGCTTCGCAGGGAAATGCGATTGGCGTCGGATTGGCCGACTTCATCACGCAGCGCCTGCGATCTGAAATCAATGAACACAAGACGTTGATCAACACACTCACGACCGGCGATATGGACCGCGCCAAGATCCCGGCAACTCTGGCCGACGACGAAACACTCATCCGCACCATCGAAGAACGCTATGGAAGCCACCGCTGGATGTTCATTCCCAATACGCTGCATTTGGGAGAACTCTATGTGTCCGAGGACCTGGTCCCCGAAATCGCCGCCAACCCGGTCTGCAGGATTGCAGAAAAACCCACGATTCTGACTTGTCAGAACGGACGCCAGCAGTTGTCATTCGGGACGCCTGTAAACAGAAATCCGTGTTCCGCAGCCGCAATGGATTGACGAACACAGCAGCTGACTTCATCCTATGTGTTTTTGGAGCAACAGTTCATGGCGGTTCGAGGCGTGCGTGGAGCGACGACAGTAGAAGCGGACGATCCGGCGCTGATCCGTGCGGCAGCGCGGGAGCTGCTGGAAGAGATTCTGCGACGCAATCAGATCGCCGACTTCGATGATGTGATCTCTGCCGTCTTCACTACCACGCAGGATCTTGTCGCCGCGTTTCCCGCTGAGGCCGCTCGAGCGATGGGCATGAACCAGGTCCCTCTGCTGTGCGCTACGGAAATCCCCGTCACCGGTTCGATGCCACGCTGCATCCGCGTGCTGTTGCATATCAATTCGGATCGTAAACCCAAAGAGATCGAACACGTCTACCTTCGCGATGCTCAAAAGTTGCGCCCGGATCTGAAGAGCGCTCAGTAGAGGTCAGAGTGGTCATCGCTGAAATCTGCGTACTTCTGCGCAATCTGCGGACGCTCACTCACGTTATCCACAGATTGCGCAGATTCGCGCAGAGACAGAACGAGGCGCTTGTATTCAAGAGAACATGCACCGAAGTTGATCAACATCGCTATTTCCCGACCCGAAGCCTTCAGGTAATTGATCACTTGTGACTCCTCCGTTCCGGAAAGCTTTTGTAGCGCTTTGAGTTCGACAAGAATGCTTCCATAACACAGGAAATCGACGCGGTAACTTGTCTGAAGGAACTTTCCCCGATAGCGAATCGGCAGCGGAAACTCCCGCTGGTATGGAATCTCGCAGGCCACAAATTCGTGTTCCAGTGCCTCCTGATAGACCGGCTCAAGAAAACCGTGTCCCAGAGTCCGATGTACGGTCATCGCTGCGCCAATGATTGCGTAGGTCAGCGGGTCGCGTTGAGATGTCATTGCGATGCTCCTTTCGTGAACTCAGACATGAATGTTGAGGGTAGGGCCATCGCTGTTCATGTCAGCAATATGCCTCCATGACCAGCTTCAGATGAGTTGGCAGCCAGCGGGTGGTCGTCGCCACGCCGTGGCCGAGCAGACTCAATTCAACCGGCTGACCGATCGTGGATACGGCGCCACTGAGTTCGTAATCGACGAGCAGATTTATACCATCGCTATGACATCGCGTGCCTGTTTTCCAGCGAACGCAGGTATCGCGGACGCGCTTTGGTGAAATAAACCGCGTGTCCAGACCGTGCTGAGGCTCCGGCAGATTGGCCTCCAGAATGGCGGTCAGATTCTGGTTAATTGTCCGCGTCGGCATGGACGACACGTCGGTCCCGGCGATCGCAAACGCCTGTACCCAGTCGCCCCATCTGGCACTCGTTACATCTGCTATTTGGTGCGGCGGAAAGAGCGGTTTCGTCATGATCGGATTCGTCTCATCATGCGGACGATGAAACGTCACATGCACCAGTTTTGCACAGCCATCAGTGTCCCAGCCATAACGCACGGGCGTGGCAAAACCTGCAATGAAGAGTCGACTTGCCAGCGGATGCGGCGACGACGCTGATTCCAGATTTTTCCGGACCTGATCCCAATGAGCCACACCGTCCTGAGCCGCCGCATCGAAAAACTGCGACACGCTCGGCTTGTGATTCGCCAGCAGATTGGTCAATAACGCGAAGGCATTCCCGGCATGAGAATGTCCCCACAGCAGGACATTCTGATCCGCCAACAGCGGACGCATAAGCAATTGATTCAGCAGTCGCACAGCCAGATCGGCCCGCGCGAGATGATTATTCTGTCCGGACCATGTCGGGCTCAGAAATTCCACCTGCGGGTCATCGCCCACCAGTTCCTGAAACCGCTTACGAAAGGGTTCGTGATAGTTGCCTACATCGCCCGTGACAGCTGTCGTAAAGGGGCGCGTCTTCTCCATCGACGCTTCGGCCAACCGATTCAATTGCCCAGCCAACCAGGGCACAGATTCCGCGACAGACTTCAGGGCATCGGCAATTCCAAGGGGATCGTCGCCCATAAACGTCCCGTGCACCAGGACGACACGTCCGATCCTGAGTGCCGTGTGGAGCTTCGAAAAATCCGTCCCGTCGGCTTCGTCCACGTTCAACTTTCGCAGAACGGGCGTCGTGGCGGGTTCGGTGGGATACTGTTGATGCTGAAAATGATTTTCAACCGGCATCACAAAGTCCTCGTTGAACTCAAAGTATGGCAGTGATCAGATGGATCGTAACTCATACCCGCAGGAAGCATAAGTCAGCGGTGACGTTGCCACACGGCCAGGGATGCAGTCGTGGATTTCGGTACAACCGCAATTGACGTTGATTTCGGGAGGGCAGGAGCCTCGCGCTCCCAATTTCACAATCGAGCGCGACCAGGTGTCGGATTGCCGCTGGTTTTGTGAGCCGCAAGGCGCTAGCGGTCTGTTGATTTAATACCAACCCGAAGCGCCAGCGAGGCAGAAACGGCTGAATTCCTCGCTGGCGCTTCGGGTTAGTATGACTTTGAGCCTCGATAATCACTAAATCAACAGACCGCTAGCTGCGGGTGTTGATTTAATCGTAGGGTGCGTGCAGCGCTAGCGAAACGCACCATTTTGGGAAAGCGTGAGGGACTGGTGTGTTTCGCTAAAGCTGCACACACCCTACTCGCATCATTAAATCAACAGACTCCTAGCCGCCGGTTTTTGCAGTTCAATTATCCGCTTAACGCCTTGCGGCTCACGGTCATCGAGTTTCGGGACAGGCTCCTGAGCGCTTCAAACTTAACGCAGGTCCGCTGCAAAGTCGATGGACTCTCGGTCGCCTGTCGGTACACTCTCGGCGGCCGTTTTGCATGGTGATGATCCACGGCGATAGACGAAATGAACCGTTTCAATTCCTGCGAATTCACTGACTTCCTCGGAATTCAAAACATGAGTGTCGAACATCTGGTCTCTGCGCAACGCATCATGAAAACTCCTCAAGGGGATGTCCTCGGATGCAGTTACCGCTGGCCCGGCGGTCAGTACTGTGCGATTCACACAGATCGCGGTATCATTGGTTGCGGCCTTTACGATTGCTCAGTCGGGACTCGTTTCGGAATGGCGATCGCCATCGCACGCGGCACACCTGAACATCCGCTCTTCGAGCCCGAGGATCTGCTGACAGCGCGCATTGTCGAAGTGAGTGAGTCTGCGAAACAGTTGGGGATCACCGTCGGTATGACCGGCGATGAGGCACTGCAACAGATGTTGAAGAGAACCTGAGATGATTCGGTCCGCTCTGTTGAAATCAATGAATGGCTACATCGATGGTGCATGGTGCGCGGCCGATTCTGACCGCACGATGCCCGTCATCAATCCTGCGACCGGCGAAACAATCGCGATCGTGCCTGTCATGGGTCGCGATGAAACCCATCGCGCCATCGAAGCGGCAGCCCGTACATTGGCCACGCCCGCGTCGGTTGAACAACGAAGCGAATGGCTGAGTCGTCTGGCCGAGCTGATCACTCAGCATCGGGACGAACTCGGTCGGATTATCACGCACGAACACGGAAAACCGCTGGCCGAAGCACAGGCCGAAGCAGACTACGCCGCCAGTTTTTTTCGCTACTACGCTGGCTGCGTCGATCATCTGAAGCCGAAACAGCTGTCGGAGCGGCCTCGCAATCACACATGGACAGTTTACTACCGACCGGCCGGCGTAGCGGCTCTGATCACACCCTGGAATTTTCCGCTCGCAATGCTGGCGAAAAAGTTCTCCGCAGCACTCGCGGCCGATTGTTGTTGCGTGATTAAACCTTCGTCGAAGACGCCGCTGTCGATGATCGCCTTGTTTACTTTGATCGAAAAAATCGGATTGCCACCGGGTAAGGCACATCTGGTATTGGGTCCCGCCGGCGAAATCAGCGATGCGCTGTGCGAACACCCGGCTGTCCGAGTCATCAGTTTTACCGGATCGACGTCCGTCGGAAAAAAACTCAACGCGGCTACCGCTCCGCACTTGAAGCGTCTGGCTCTGGAGCTTGGCGGAAACGCACCGTTTATCGTGTTTGACGACGCCGATGTGGACCGCGCTGTCGATCAACTGATGGCCAACAAGTTTCGCGGAGCCGGGCAGACGTGCGTGTGTGCCAACCGCGTGTACGTGCAGAAAGGCATCGCGGATACGTTTTCCGAAAAGCTGGCGGCGCGGGTCAACGCGATCAGGGTCGGAAACGGCATGGAGGCTGGCATTACGATGGGTCCGTTGATCGATCGCAAGGCCTTCGACAAAGTCAAACGACACGTTGATGACGCGATCGCACAAGGCGCAGTACGAATTGCTGGCTCAGCGCCGATCGAACCGCAACTCAACCAGGGCTGCTTCTTCCCGCCCACTGTCCTGCGTGGTGTGACAGCCCGGATGGAATGCGTGAATGATGAAACCTTCGGCCCACTGGCACCACTCATCGAATTCCTGTCGGAAGCCGAAGTGATCGCCGCTGCAAACAACACCGAATACGGTCTTGCCGCCTATATCTTCACCGCCAGCGACGAACGCGCCGCCCGAGTCATCCCGCGCCTCAGCTTCGGCCATGTCGGCCACAACACCGGTTCCGGCCCGACCGCAGAAGCCCCCTTCGGCGGCATGAAACACTCCGGCTTCGGTCGCGAAGGCGGACTCGAAGGACTCCACGATTTCATCGAAACCCAGACAGTGCCCCGACCATCGTAGGGTGTGTGAAGCGGAGCGAAACACACCAAATCCAGGCAATGGTGCGTTGCGCTCCGCTTCACGCACCCTACATCGATCGCCGCGTTTTGATTGTTCGCATTGTCAACTCAGCGTAGACTGAGTCTGCTGGGAGTCTGACTCAATCCCGCTGTTTTTGTGAGCCGCCGGTTTTTGCAGGCGAATTACCCGCGGCTAGCGCCTTGCGGCTCACAAATCTGGTCTATCGGGACAGACTCCTGGTGCCGGTTGGCGCGGGGAGCGTACGTTGCAGCAAAGCGAATCCGGAGATCGTCCAATGACTGACAATCCTTATGCAAGTCCAGAGCCCGTGAGCGACACACCGGTGCTGAGGAAGCGGCCACGAATTACATTTCTCAGGGTGCTTTTGGGTCTCGCCATCGTCTTTGTCTTGGTCGCTCTTCTGTTGCCCGCGACGCGGCGGGGCGGCAGAGAAGCCGCGCGCCGCACGCAATGTAAGAATAACCTCAAGCAAATCGGGTTGGCGTTGCACAACTATGAATCTAAATACCATGCCTTGCCGCCCGCCTACACCGTCGATGCTGACGGCAAACCATTGCACAGTTGGCGGACACTGATCCTGCCATGGGTTGAGCAACAGGATCTCTACAACATGATCGACCTTTCGAAACCATGGGATGATCCGGCGAATGCGGAAGCGCTCAAGACCGTTCCGTACGTCTATCGCTGCCCCAGCGTGGCGCTGCCACCAGGCTTCACCAGTTACCTTGGCATTGTTGGCACAAACGCCTGCTTTCATCCCACCGCACCCAGAGCGTTCTCAGAGATGACTGACGGCACTGGAAATACACTGATGGTGTTCGAAGTGGCTCAGGAACAGGCAGTCCACTGGATGGCTCCGCAGGACGCCAGCGAAGAGATGGTGCTGAATTTCGGAAACGACGGCAAACTCAACCACACTGGCGGAACTCAGGCGGCTTTGGCGGATGGCAGCGTTCGATTTCTGTCGGAGAACCTGGATACGGAGACACTTCGGGCACTGATCTCCAGCGCGGCCAATGACCGTGTCGGCGAGTTTTGAGCTTCGAATCATCGCCAGACGCAACGACTCAATTCGTACGCCATCAGTGGTACCAGCCAGCATGTCCATGCCGCCAGCGGATAGACCCACGCCGCTTCGACTCCGGCGACCGTCGCAACTCCACCGATCAGCCTGAGCACCACGGCCGAGCACAACAGCACAATGCAGCGCAGCATCCAGCGTTGATGCTCAGCAAATCGCCGTTTCATGGCTGATCTCCAGCCGAGCGCAACACATGTCCCGGTGGCGACGGCCAGCGATGCAAACCCTGCGCCGGCGATGGCACCGGTCTCCGCGTAAAATGCCATCCAGAGGCCGCTGGGAGTCACCGACAGCAGGACGCACGCCACCTGAATCCGCCCGAGTATTCTATGCCACGTTGAGAACCTCCGGCGAAACTGCTCGCTGATCAGAATCATTCCCAACATGAGCGAGCAGGGGCCAGACGTAATGTGCGTATAGAACGCCCATTGGTAACTGCCAAAGAAATAGTGTGCTCGCCCTTGCAGAAAATCGGATTCAAAATTCGGCGGCATGTAATCGCGATAACTCAGCCACACACCCACGACAATTTTGCAGATCAAAACGCACACCAGCAGCGTCAGGATTCGCTGCAGCGTTGTTGTGTGGATCTTCAGCATACCATTCGACATTTTCACGTACCTGGAAGGCTGATTCATGATTCAGATTGTAGCACGCATCATATTTCGAGTCACGATCGTTCACGACTTATGTTGTAGGCCGGACCAAGCGCAGCGCCGTTCCGGCAGGTGTCTGGCAATTGCCGGAACGGCGCTGCGCTTGGTCCGGCCTACTCAGGATCAAGCATCGTAAGACCGTCGCTTTATGGTTATCTTGCCTCTGATTTTGTACTGGTTTCCTGATTCTCGTCCTATGATCGCAAAGGTATCCACAATGTCTCCAACGAAAATGTCCATTTTGTTTGTTGGTCTTGCGCTTCTCCCGCTGACACCGGCATCCGCGCAGTTCAGTGGATCTCGTGGCGCGGTTGGCGGGGGACGCGATCAAACTCACGAATCTTCCGGGCTGGCCCCGTTGGATCCGGAGGTGGCTCAGGGGTACATCACGATTGAAGGTCAGGCAGAACTGCGAGTCAGGCCGACCGAGATTCGAGTCGTCCTTGCCGTGACTGCGGAAGGCACAACGCCTTCTGAATGTAAACAGAAAGTGACTGAGACCATCAAGTCACTGACGGCAGCCTGGATGAAGGCTGGGATCGCTCAGGAGAGTATCGTTGAGGACTTTATTGCCGTCCTGCCGAGGTACGAATTTGACATTGAAAAGATCCGAGATCAGGACGTTGCGGTCGAAAAGAAGGCTGGCTATCTGATGCAGACAAATGTGCATTTGGCGGTCAAGAACGATGTCAAGGCGATGGAAGCCATCAATCTGGCGTTTGAAAAAGACGTCGCCGACATTATCGCGTTCGACTACTGGAGCAAAGAACTTGATGAGATGAAAATCAAGGCGCGTGCCGAAGCTGTCAAAGCCGCACAGGAAAAATCGGCCACGCTGCTTGGCGCTTTGTTTGAACAGCAGCCGCCGCTGATCAATCTGCAGGAATCCACTCGTACCCATTACCCCGAGTCGTTGTACGAATCGTTCACCAACAGCAACGACGCGGAATACGAAACTTCCTATTCACGCCGTGACATGCCAGTGCTTCGTACGTTTCGACCAAAGAACACATACTACCGCGGACTTTATCCGGACGGTGATGTGCAATCCAAAGAGTTGCCGATGCAGTCCGAAATCTCGATCGTTTCTACCGTGCGATTGTACTTTGAATCACCTGCGGCCAAAGAACGTCCGACGTCGAATAAAGGAGAGCAATGACGGGAGTCTCCGGATTGTGATCAGAGTGACGCGACAGAGACATAGACTCCGCCTGCCCGGCATTGAGTCCGGTGAGCGGAGCGGCGTGAGCCCTGCGGTACCTCGCTTTTGTACCGGCAAGCTGACGCATGCCGCTCGCCGATCGTCTCACTCATGACCGCGCGGAGCATATCACCCTGTGAAACGCTACGATTTGCGAAATTCACATATTCTATAAAAAACTGCGACACCTGCGATGAACTTCGCGCCAATGTCTGTGCAGAGGATTTATTGTCATCTGTGAGCCCGTTCAGTGCTCAGTCCTGAGGAACAACTTGACGTCGGTCGCCGGTTGCGGGAAGGCGATCGGGAGGCTTG
>CAZFDW010000233.1:0-9913 GCA_964517865.1 uncultured Chitinophaga sp. | reverse complement strand
GTGACGCCTGATTCGACGTCAACGCCGCAGGCAAACGATTCTGCATCGCTTTCGACCTGCACTACCACGGTCTTACCAATCACTACGGGTGATGACGACATGCCAAGACTGTTACTGGCATTCGGGAACTCACTGCCGAAGCCGCGAAACCACTGCAGATTCCCGGCAAGGTCCAGACAGATCAGATCGTTGCTGGAAAAGAACGCAAAGACCCGCTGACCATCGCTGGCCATGGTGGGCGTGGCATTGCACATTTTATCGTGAGTCAGCGTGCGGCCTGTAGCGATAAACTCCCGCTCCCACTGTTGTGCGCCAGTCGCAGCATCAATGCTGATCACATGCAGCCGATCCTGCGTATATCCGGAGCTGGCTGAGACAAAGACCTGTTCCCCCACGACGATCGGCCCTGACAGCCCTCGTCCAGGAAGTCTGGTCTTCCATGCGATGGTATCACCACTCAACTCCGTCGGCAGAGTTTCCCCTGTCGCCACAGAATTTGCTGCGTTACCGCGAAACTGTCTCCAGTCCGCAGCCATCGACACCGGCAGTGTGGCCGCAGCCAGAATCAGAAAAGTGATGATCCACTTCATTGTCGAACTCCTGATCCAATTTCGTTTCGCGCGGTACCGGGCGATGGCAGCAATGCAGAACCGGTGCTGTTGCAGATTCGAATTTGAAACTGATAACGCTGAGCCCAGTCCTGGGTCTGTTCATTCTGACAGATCTTGAACAGCAGTGTGTTGCTGCCTGTTTTCAGAGTCACAGGGACTCGATACTGATCCAATTGCGAACTGCGATGGTACTCTTCACGCTCAAAGACCAACTGACCGTTGACCCACAGCTTCCATGAATTGGGCGTGCCCAGACGAATCTCAACCTGCTGCTCCTTGTCGCTCGTCCATGTCGTGGTGGCGTACATCAGCGAGCCCTTATAGTTTTCGATTTGTTTTGCGATATCCACGACGCCGTAGTCGTCGGTTGTAACAATGGGCTGCCAGCGAACTTTGTCAGTTTGTCCGTCATACTCCGCCTGCAGGTCCGGTGCCTTTGAAATGTTGACATCCAGCTCCGGTCCGGATGCCACCGCGAAGCCTTTTCCTTCTTTATTGTCGAATGGTCCGACGATCGACCATTGCGGAAGAAATCCGAAGTGCTTCTGAATGTCAACTTCTTCGTTGTTTTTGCGAAGTGCTTCCGCAATTGTTTTCACCTGATCTTCATGGACTGCCCCGTTGAATGCTTTGCGATAAAGCGGCGTAGACCCGGCGGCATCCGGGATCGCGCTGGCTTCGGTCACCAGCAGTGCGACGGCGTCACGGCGAAACTCCGGACTGGCGTCGAGCAGCATGTCCGGAATCAATCGATTTTCAATCCCCGGATCTGACATTTTCAGCGTTTCATAAACCAGTCGCCGCGCGAATGGCGACTGATTCTGATCCCGCACAAAGGCCTCCAGTTCCCGTTGCGGCAACTGACGGCCGGCTTTGGTCTCTGCACCGGCGATCTGTTCAAATGCATTTCTCATCCAGTTGACCGCGAGCGGACTGGCATCGCGAAAGCCATGCAGCAGCGGCACCAATGCCTGCGAACCTCCGGTCGTGAGTTCACGAACGGCGTCGCGGGCAGCAGCGGAATCCACAGCTCCCGGCTGAACCCCTCGGAGAACCTCGATGGCATCGGAGAGATCAGCAGCGCGAACAGAGAACGTCATCGCCATTGTCAGCAGCAAGGCGAAGATGCGTGCGATATGTAATTCCATCGGCAATTCCTTCAGAACAATTCACAGCGGACAACGAAACACACACTACCAGATCTGGATGCGGTCTGCTTTCGGCTTAAACAGTTTATCGCCAGCTTTTACGCTGAAGGCTTCATAAAACGCATCCAGATTGGAGATCGGTCCGTTGGCTCGAAAGCTGGACGGCGAATGCGGATCGGTCACGAGGCGTCGAATGAGCTCATCCTCGCGGTATTTGCGGCGCCAGATCTGCGCCCAACTGAGAAAAAATCGTTGAGCCGAAGTATGACCGTCAATCACAGGTCCGTCTTTACCGCCCAGTGACATGCGGTAAGCCTTATACGCGATCGCCATACCGCTCAGATCCGCGATGTTTTCACCGAGCGTCAGCTTGCCGTTCAGCTTACGACCGGGCAGTGGTTCGTATCCTTCAAATTGTGTAACCAATTGGCCGGTAAGCTTTTCGAACGCCTCGCGGTCTGCTTCAGTCCACCAGTTCTGCAAATTGCCGTCGCCGTCGTACTTGCTGCCTTCATCGTCGAAGCCGTGACTGATTTCGTGACCGATGACTGCACCGATGCCGCCATAATTGGCGGCGTCGTCGGCCAGGGCATCAAAGAAAGGAGGTTGCAGAATGGCGGCCGGAAAAACAATCTCATTCATGCCGGGATTGTAGTAGGCGTTCACCGTCTGAGGCGTCATACCCCATTCCTTGCGATCGACAGGTTTGTGGAGACGATCCAACTGACGGTGATGCTCAAACTCTGCCGAACGCATCATGTTTCCCACCAGGTCGTCAGCCTTGATTTCGAGTTTGGAATAGTCCCGCCATTCATCCGGGTACCCGATTTTTGTCGTGATTCTGCTCAGCTTGTCCAACGCTTTTTTCTTAGTGGCGTCAGTCATCCATGAAAGTTCATGAATGCTGGTTTCGTACGTTTTCATCAGGTTCGCAACCAGTTCGTCCATTCGCCGGCGTGATTCTGCGGGAAAATATTTCTGCACATAAAGCTGTCCCAGCGATTCGCCCAACACACCAAAATCGCCGGCACCCGCGCCGGACGTGGCATCAACCGCCCGCTTCCAGCGAGGCTTTTGTTCGGGAACGCCGGTGATCGTGCGATCATGCAGCTCAAAGTGTGCATCGACAAATTCAGGTGTCAGATAATCTGCGGCAGCATCCAGTAATTGAAATCGACAATACTGCTTCCATGTGTCAATCGGTGTCTCGGCAAGTATGGTTTCCAGCGCCACGAAGAAGCTGGGTGTCATCACGTTGACTTCCTTGAGATCCGGCGCACCGACCGCTCCGAAGAATGCGGACCACGGCAACTTTTTGGAGATCTCACTCAGGTTTGCAACTTCATAAAGGTTGTAGCGTTTTTCCGCGTCGCGAAGTTCTGTCCGTGACCACTGAGCTTTTGCCAGCGCAGTTTCCAGTTTCAAAATATTTTCAGCTGCAACATCGCCGTGTGGCAGTTTGGCAAGTTCATGAAGCTTGACGATATAGGCCTTCAAAGCCGTGCGTGCCTGTGCGTACTCTTCATCACTCTCAAGATAGTAGTCACGATCAGGCAGTGTCGTGCCGCCCTGAGAAATCGCGGCCAGGTAGCGTGATGAGTTCTTGTCGTCCGTCCCGATGCCGAAACCAAACGGACTGCCGATTCCGACGACGTTGACACGCCCGAAATAACGCACGACATCTTCGGTTGAGGACAGCGAATCGATTGCATCCAGCTGTGCCTTCAGCGGCGCCAGGCCTTTTTCCGCAATCAATTCTTCGTTCATGAAGCTGCGGTAGAAGTCGCCGACCTTGTGACTGTTATCGTCAATCGGGTTCTTGACGGACTCTTCAATGATGGCTCGGATATTTTCCCGTGCTGCGTCATCGAGAGCCGTGAATGATCCGTAGTTGGACTTGTCAGACGGGATTTCGGTGGACAGCAACCAGCGTCCATTGACGTGCAGAAATAAGTCGTCCTGCGGCCGGACCGTCGTATCGAAGCCATCCGGATCAATGCCGGAATCCAGTTTCTTGTCGTCTGCGTCTGCAAACCCGGCAACAGAAGCCAGCACCAATCCGGCCAGCACCAGCTGCGTCCCCATCCATTGTCGAATCGAATTTCTCGAAGTCATTGAACATCGCTTCCACAGAAAACACGGCAAATTCTGACTGTCACGCACGAACACTCAGCAAAATCCAGCCGCATTCTGTCGAAGCTGCCGCGAATTTCCAGTCACGAGCGCAGATGGGGAATTCCGCCTGCCCTGCCATCGGTTGACAATGCATTTTCCGGCTAAAGCCGGGACTACAAGCGAATCTGTAGGCCGGACCAAGCGAAGCGCCGTTCCGGCAGGTCTGTCACGTGCCGGAACGGCGCTTCGCTTGGTCCGGCCTACCTCAAAAGCAAGTCCTGACAATTCATTAGAGTTCGCGGCGCCAGCGTTCGGGAACACCTGCGAAAGCGGCCTGATACGTTGCTTCCAGAGGTATCATGACATGTCGCGGCGGTCGGAGGAACAGTGGCATGTCGGGCAGAGGTTTTCCCACCGCAACCGGTTCGATAAACGCTTGCCGTTCAAGTCCGCCGGTATACGCCACCATGGTGAGCGGTTCGCCAGGTGGCAGCGAAAACGGTTGATCTTCCTCGTCGATGTTTTCCCAGATCGCGCCATGCATTCCCTGAGGATCGCGACTGCCGGCAGGAATCACATCAATGATCAGCAAGTGAATTCCCGCCCGCAGGAGTTCAAGTGCTTTGTCCACGAAGGAACGCAGGGCGTATCGAGTCGATTTGTTCCCCGGTGAGACAATCTCAATCACCGCCACGACATCATCACCGCTCCGATGACGGATCACAACCCTGCTTCGTTTCTCCGCATAAATCTCAACTTCGGCTTTGGCTGTGAATCGCGTCTTGGGCAACGCAATCGCCAGACCGCCATCGCCCGATAATCCAATCTCTTCCGCAGCATCATCGTCATCTGCAGACAGCGATTCTCGATTGCCCAGCGCCACGACATCCGGCCCCAGTCCTCCCGTGATCTGTTCCGCCATCGCGTAGTATTCAGACGGCAGCAGCCCGGAATTCAATGCACGGCTGATGGATGAAATCCATTCGTGATGAAAATGGTGGAACGTGCCGGCAATGACGCGCGTCCAATCGTGAACTGGCATTTCAGATTCCTCGTTTGCAGAAAAGCATGAGCTCCATCCCGGCATTCTATCGCGTCAACTCGCGATTTCACAGGTTTTGTTCTCAATGTTCACTGCGAACAGCAACCACCACCGGAACAGTTCGGCACTTTCAGGGATTTGTTCCACGGCATCCTGGCGAGGATCATTCCGATGCCGCTGGTATTACGCATTCCGGCGCATGTCATGTCGGCTCCGACGACGCCCGGGATCGCAAGGAACCAGGAACTGACTGTTGCTGCCAGCACCGTGCCAGCCACGATCAACAGCCCGGCGACGATGCGAACCTGACGTTCCATCGAGATCATCTTCTTTGTGCCGCGATTGACCGGCAAACCAGCGGCAACCCATGCGAGCGTTCCCCCTTCGATATTTACCACGTTTTCAAAGCCCGCTTTGACGAAGGCGTTGCACGCCTCCGCCGAACGTCCGCCGGATCGGCAGATGACATACAGCGGCTCGTGAGCACGAGCTCCGCGGGACGTCATGATGAGTTCGGGATTCAGCTTGTCCAGAGGGGCGTTCAGGGAACCGACAGCATGGACTTCGTAGAACTCCATCGGTGTCCGCACATCGATCAGATCAAAACCACCCTTCTTACTGAGCGGTGCAAATTCCTGACAGGAGATTGTACTGACCATGAATTCAAGTCCTTCAACGAGTCACAATTTACCAGAGACATTGTACTCCGCGCGGGGCGGATTGAGATTCTTGATTGTCGCCGGATTCGTCAGAATTCGGGTAACCGTTCACGACAATTCGAAAACGAAAGTTTAAACCACAGATGGACACGGATGAACGCAGATTGATAGTTGATTTCTATCTGTGTCAATCTGTGTTTATCTGTGGTTGCTTGCGCAGGTTCCGTTTTAAGGCTTGAACGGTTACGAATTCGGAGATAAATCATGCACACCTCCGAATTCTTACGAATCCGGCTGCACACCACTTGTGCCCTCAGCTGTGAACGCGCGGCAGTTCGCAGCCCTCGGCCATGATGGCGGCTTCGGCGATGGCGAGTTCCTGCAGGCGCGAGTTGACGTCTGCGTCGCTGGCGAATTGTCTGGCGAGACGCACGTACGTCGCATGATGCCGCGCTTCCGATTCGTAGAGACTGCCATAAAACTCCTTCAATTGCGCATCCGGCAAATGATCTCGCAACAGGACGAACCGTTCACAACTGCGGGCTTCGATCAGTGCTCCGACCAGCAATCGATCGACCGCGCGATGCGGTTCAGGACGCCGCACGAGTTCCTTGAGCTTGCGACCGTACGTCCCGGGCTTCAGCCGGTGAAAACGCACGCCGCGTTGTTTCAACAGATCACGCACAAGCTGAAAATGTTCCAGTTCCTCCCGCACAATTTCCGACATTTCCCGGCACAGGTCATCGTTTTCGACATAGTCAAACATCAGATCCATCGCCGTCGATGCTGCCTTCTGCTCACAATGCGCATGATCAATCAGAATTTCGTTCAGGTGTTGATCGACCTGAGACAGCCAGCGTTCGGAGGATGTGGATTGAAGATGCAGCATGGGATGTGGCGGGGCGTTGAACGTTGATTGAGTCGGGGGATTCGAGTTGCTGATGCCTCAGAACGAGTCTGGAGACTCGTTCTACAGCGACAGCACCTGCCACAGACCTGAATAGTCGTCAGTCCAGTGCAGGATTTTCTCGTCGTCTTTCCACGGTGTCACAGATTTCAGAAACGCGGGATCGCTGCGGAGTTTTTCGTCCGACGTCAGCAGAATCCAGGTGGAGCTGAAGACTCCGGCAAGATCATCTTTTGAATTTTCGATCTGATATGCATTCCAGCCAAGATGTTCTGCCAGGCCACGTGATACGGGATTGAGATCAAGAAAACGATTCGAAATATGAACAGCCAGAATTCCGCCGGGCTTCAGGTGTAGGCGATAAATGTCTCCGCATTCGCTGGTCAGCAAATGCACGGGAATCGCATCACTGCTGAAGGCGTCGATCGCCAACACGTCAAATTGCTGACTTTGCCCCGCAGCGATTTCGCGTTCCATCATAATCCTTGCATCACCAGTGATGACTTCGGTTTTAGCTGGCGAATCACGCAGATAAGTGAAGAATTTTTCGGAGAGCGCTACGACGTCGGGATTGATATCGTAGAAACGGAAGGTGTCGCCCTTTGCACCGTATGCTGCGATCGTGCCGGTCCCAAGCCCGACCACGCCGACGCGCAATGGCCGCTGGTCGCTCTCGTCTTGCCGCTCACGACTCATCTGAATCGCGATCCCCACTCCGCTTTCGCGACCGTAGTATGTCGTCGGCTGCGTTTTCCAGTATTCATCAATAAACTGAAATCCGTGTCTGATCTGCCCGTGAGTCAAAGAATACTTTGGTGCGATGAAATCTTCGTCCTCTTCGGATGATTCCTTCTGGACGCGCAGCACGCCGTAGAAATTGCGGGCTGTGTAGACGGTCTGCTTATCATTATCGACAACGTTTTCTGATTGCACAATCGCCGTCAGGCGATTCGACAAAAACAGAATGAGGGTGATGGCGGGTACCCAAAACCAGAACCCCAGCGACGCCCGGTCTTTGCCTTGAAAGCCGCGGGCGGACCACTCCATCAGCAAGGCCGCGCCAGTCGTTGTGGCAAACGAGATGGCCTGCCAGTCTTTAATTTTGTCGAAGTACAGCAGCCCCGCACAAGCGCCAGCGACAAGCGGATACAACATCCCCGGAAGATAAAAGCGACTGAATGCAGAATGGGGCCACCGTTTGTCAATCCAATGGATGCACCACAAAGCCGCCGTCGCGATCACAGGCGACACAATCGCGCTGGCAATGATGACTGTGCGAATCGTGGTGCTCATCATACCGGAGAACTGCCACGTTCCATAACCGATGAACCACGCGCACAACACTGCAGAAAATACAGTCCACACGGCGATGAGCGCCTTCCAACGCCGTTCCAGAGTACCTGTCACAAGGAGCCCGATGAACTGCATCAAACCGAATACGCCAAAGACGATAGTTTCGTCCGTCGCATCAATTACGACTTCCAGTGGTGCATACACGTAGTACGCAACCAGCGCCACATTTGTTGCCGTGATCAACGCCCAGATCCAGAATGCAGCCGCCTGTGTCCGCAGCCACACACTTTGCGCACACCAGGCAATCAGAGTGACAACACAGCAGGCCACAAGCCCGATGTGATATTCCCAATAGCCATGAAACGTATACGGGGCGACGATGGCGACAAAGACGCCGCCCAAGGCTCCACCCGCAGAAATCAGCACATAGAAGAGCGTCAAATATCGCGCGTGAGGTTTGCAGCTGACAAGTTCTCCGTGGCATGTCATGCAACAGGCGAACAGGATCGTGGCATAGATCGCTACCTGCTTTGAGATATTGACATCCGCTCCTTCATTAATCACCCAGCACGCCACCGGGGTGCCGGCCAGCAGCAACAATCCGTACGCTCGACGATCGTACCACTGCGGGCTGTCGAAGCAGATGATGAACGAAATCAGATAGAGACTCAGCGGCAAAACCCACAGGAAGGGAACGGTGGCCACATCAATGCACAGCTGATTTGTCGTGGCCAGCAACATCGCAGAACTGCATGCCGCCAGTCCCAGCCAGAGCAGCATCGTGCCCATGCCGGGGCGTGTCGTTCGGGCATCATCCGCTGAGGACGCAGGCGCTGAGTCCAGACTTTCGGCGGTCGATAATGAATTCGTCGCGACCATGCGCTGGTGCTGCAGATAGCGAATCCCACACCATGTCGCCAACACAACATATGCTCCATAAACGGCAGACCAGGACCAGACCTGCTGCCTGAGCGCCAACCACGGCTCAAACACAAACGGATAACTCAATAGCGCCAGCAGCGATCCGATGTTCGAAAGTGCATACAGTCGCCATGGCGATTGACCGGGAGATGACTGACTGAACCACTTCTGCATCAGCGGCCCGGTCGATGACAGCATGAAGTACGGACCACCGACCGTAGCCAGCAACAGAAGCAGAATCTGCATCAGCGGCGACTGATCGGCCACCGGCTTCCAGGAATCGCTCGGCGAGATCGGCAAAAACACGAGCGAAATCGCCAGCAGACTGAGATGCGTCAGCACCTGCGTTCGAGGCTTCAATTTCACGCTGATCAGATGCGCGTACAGATATCCGCCAAGGAGCAGAATCTGAAAGAACAACATGCAGCTCGTCCAGATCGACGGTCCGCCGCCGAACCACGGCAGTATAAATCGACCGATCAGCGGCTGTACCTGAAACAGCAGAAATGCACTGACGAAAATTGTAACGGCATAGCGAAACATATTGGTCCTTCCGAGGCGGAAGGCGGCAATGTAGCCTCGACGGTCAAGCAATGGCAGTAACTTTCGGGCGTCTAGTGCTGTGTCACGAATTCATTGATGGGTTGCGTGCCACTGGCTCTGCCAGTGCTCCTCAATTGCAGGAAACACTGGCAGAGCCAGTGGCACACATCAATACACGACTGACCGAGCCCTGATCAGCGGAGAGACGTCAGACACCAGTAGCCGTTCTGGACATCGCAGCCACAATGCGGCTCGAACTCATGGAGGCACTTCCTGTTTGCCGTGCGACGATTCTGAGCTAAACGCAGATAGGACGAGTCTCCACACGCAATCCGCCATGAACTGATGGCCGGATTGTGAAAGGTGAATTGAATCCAGTGTTGAGTCGCTGCCGGCAATGACTGACAGGAAGACCCTCTTGGGAATCAAGGCGATGATCGCAGATTCGGCCAGACGATGTTCTTCGGAGTCATGTAGAGAGAGGTCTGGGCCAAAGGCCCAAAATGTGAAAGCCCAGGGCATCGCCCTGGGAAAAATGAAACGAGACACAAAAAGCCCCAAAGGGGCGAAATGATGACGCATTCCCCAATCCCGCCCCTTCAGGGCTTTCCTGTTCGAGATTGCCCGATTCCTGGGGCGATGCCCCAGGCTTTCACATTGTGCCGCGTTGCGGC
>CAZFDW010000232.1:0-9960 GCA_964517865.1 uncultured Chitinophaga sp. | reverse complement strand
AAGAACTAGAATCCCGATACAAAGACTCGTCTTAGCCCGCCAGCGGGCCGTTGTTTAAAATGGTCGCCTTCCTCTTTCGTGGCCACATACCGCAGCGACGAGTCTAACTGCCAGTCGTCAAGGATTTCCCAGCCGAAGACATAACCGAGCTGGAAATCGCTCGCCGTTTCCGGGCCGGAAGTTGGAGTTGTGCCCTGGAGGATGCAGCACTTTTCGGAATCCAGGTACTCTGCTCGGACAACGCAACTTTGAGGCCGTAGAGTATCCGGGATTCTTCGTTGGAGCCCCGTTCTTCCAGCGGACCGCCGGAATCACTGCCCGAAACTGAACCGCCGCCGCCGACTTCATAGTTCCAGCCGACCCGAAGTTCCATCCGCTCGTTAAGACCAATACGTGTCAGATTCTCAGGAAAACTATGTGTGCTGTCTGTGCGACGATTGTCTATGTACGAATACGACGATTCATAGACTACTCGACCCGTTCCGACGATCGATGTCGCCGGTGTGAACGAGTCTCGGTCCGTCTCCATTTCTTCTTCGTCCCGTTCGGATTCGCCTCGATTTTCCAATGACAGCCAAAGATCATCGAGGGGCTCGAACAACTCCCCGAGTTCCTGGCCAACCGTGACGTCTGGGCAGAGCAATGCCAACCCGAGAAATATTCTGGACAGTAACACAGTCGAGACAGTTCGCAAGGTCATGTATCGACATCCCGGGAAAGCGGCATACGCACTGACATTTCAAAGAAGCAGTTGCTGCCCGCATCCAATCATTCGGGACGGAGCTACATTCCTGTAATCGACTCGACGAATGGCAAAAGCAACGGGGCAACGTCTCAATCATCATGCTTAATGACGACACTGTCGGATCGTAGGAATTCGGCAAATTGGTCCAGTGGCTCAATACTGCAGCAACAGCAAAACCTGCCGAATGCCATTCAGTCATCGATCTGATTCATCTCGAATGATTCGAGCCACGGATCAAGCCCAATTTCCTCGCAGGTTTTGCGGACGTGTTTCTCTCTGTTCAACAACTGGCGTCGCTGTTCTTCGTGAAGCTGCTCAAGGCGACGCCTGGCCTTTTCAAATACTGCGAGATGTTTCGGCGACAGCTCACCAGCGGCATCGGCTGAAAGTCCGTGACGCCGAGTTGCCAGTTGTGATGCGGGCAGCGACTGCAGAAGTTCATCTTCGAAGGACAGGAACAGCTGATAGCTCCCGGGGTCGCCCCGACGAGCGGTACGGCCAATCAGTTGTCGGTCGATTCTGGCCGAACTGTGCATCTCAGTGGCGATGACGTGCAATCCACCAAGCTCTCGAACTTCCTTCGAGATCTGTATATCCGTGCCGCGTCCCGCCATATTCGTGGCCACCACGACGCTACCAGGTTCACCAGCACGAGAAATAATTGCCGCCTCCTGCTGATCCTGCCGGGCATGGAGCAACTCATGAGCAATCCCATGATCACGTAGCCTGGCAGACACCATTTCTGAAGCGCGGACAGACGGCGTTCCGACCAGAACGGATCGCATTTGCTGCTGTAGCCGCCCGAGTTCATCAACAATGGCGTCTAGTTTGTCGTTCATTGTCAGGAAGATTCTCGGTGCCAGACCCTTACGCTGGCAAGGGTGATGGACGGGAACCTGCTGAACGCGAACTCCGTAAACTCGATTCAGTTCCCGCCGCACCAACAGTGCCGTTCCTGTCATGCCGGCAAGGTGCTTGTACTGCTTCAGGTAACTCTGTACTGAGATCCGTGCGGTCTCGCGAGTCATCTGACTGATCCTGAGCTGTTCTCTCACCTCAATCGCATGATGCAGACGATCCTGCCATTTGCGGCCCTCAAGAATTCTGCCGGTTGACTCATCGACGATCTGCACTTTCCCATCGATCACGACGTAATCTCGTTCGGCTGAAAAGCCAAAACGTGCCGACAAAGCACGTTCAACCTGCCGACAGATCATTTCGGAGTCATGCGACGCGACCAGGTGTGGCTTTGATTCAAGCACGACCCGCTGATACCCCTTTGTAGTCAGGACAGCAGTACGCCGTTCCGGTTGATAGCGGAAGTCGTCCTGGTCATGGAGGCGCTGGGAAAACTTATCACTCCACTGGAGCAGTGATGCCGTCTCTGGCGGACATTCCTGATTGACGGCAATCAGAAGTGGTGTCCGTGCCTGATCGATCATGATGCTGTCAGCTTCATCCACCAGAGCAAAGTAGTGCCCTCGCTGGACCGGGTCCTGTCGTGCTGCTGAGCTGTGCGAGCTACGAGTCTGTTGCTGCAGTCGATCGCGCAGAAAATCGAACCCCATCTCTTTCTCGGTGCCGTAGGTGACATCGCAGGCATAACACTGTCGGCGTTGATCGGACTGCATTGAGTTCGAAAGAAACCCGACACTCAGGCCCAGTAGAGCAAAAACCGGTGCCGCGAATTCGGCATCTCTCGCTGCCAGATAGTCGTTGGTGGTGAGAACATGGCACCCCTCGCCGAACAGAGCCCGCAGAAACACGGGCGGCAACGCGCTCAGAGTTTTACCTTCGCCCGTCTCCATCTCGGCCACGCCATCATCAGCCATCACCAACCCGGCGAACAGTTGCACCGGAACGAGCTGCATACCATACGCCCGGCCTGCCGCTTCACAGACCAGAGCAAATGCGATTGGCGTGAGCTGTGTCAGAGCTTCGCCGCTGCGTGCCCGCCAACGAAGTTCATTGCTTAGCTGCAGAAGTCGAGCGTCATTCCAGTCGGACATCCTGTCAAGAGACTTGATAATGTCCTGCGTCATCGACATCAAGCGGTGTCGGCGCGTTCCCGGGAGGTCGATGGTGATGCTCCAAAGTTGCGACAGAATGCTCATCGGATTTCCCTGACTCCGCGAATATGCAGGTGATCACCAGGTGACGTCGAGTGTTCGCCGGACATGAGCGTTGATCCAACTCATCAAGGAAGGGCGGTTGATCTGGAAACGGCCGGTACCACGCAGGCCGGTGAACAGTTCTGAATCCCGTTCCTGAATCACGACGGTTGCCTGATAGATCGCCGCTGCGACGCATTCACCGCCACTGACCGGGTCGGTTGACGTTGTCATCGGTCCGCCGTGTTTGAGCGAGAGTGCTGCGGGGACAAGATTCTCCTCGCGCGGTGCAACACTCAGGACGCGACCATGCAGGATGTCATACGGACGCCCCGAAAGATTGATCTCAATGTCATCACCGGATCGCATTTTTTCATGGCCGGCATGATCGATGAACAGCAATGCCTGCCATTCATCATTCTTCGGTGCGATACTGCAGATATGCGTTCGAGCCACCAGCCACGTCCCTTGGTTTTTTTTGTCCAGTGGATCCCTGTGCGACACATCATGTTGCGAGGCCGTGGACTCCACGGGTTCAATCAACACGCCGTCGCACGAAGCCACAACCGTCAGTTTTTCGCGTTTCTGATTGAGCAAATTCAGTTCTTCTTCAACGGTCGCGACTGATTCAACGGCGAGTTCCAGTCTTGCGGAGTCTTTCATTGCGCGAGACAGAACGGCCTCCAGCTGACGTTTGCGCAAGATTGATTGGAGATCTGCAAAATCCAGATCCAACGCATCGTTTCTGAGTCTAAGCAAAGGCTGACCGGCAATCACGCTTTCTCCCGGATGTGCCAGAATCTCTTCCACAACGCCATCCACCTGAGAGTAGATATTTCGCATCCCCGCAGGTTCAACGACGAGAGGTGCATGGCCACGCACAGGGATCGGCAACATCAGTGATGCCGTCGCGACTCCAATGACACCCATCAGACTCAAAGCCAGCCTCGCAGGTATCATGGGATTCCTTCCAGTGAAAGTAAGAGCACGACCTAGTCCGGCAGAAAAGCGATACAGGCTGACCGTGACAGATACACCGATTGCGGCAAAAGCCATATGCTGCAATCCGAATGGCTTGAGAAGATGGTACAGGATTCCAGTAAGTACCAGCAACAGCACCCAGCCATTCACCATCGAGCATAAGGCCCAGGTGACGAACAGGATCCGATTTTTTGTCGGCGAATGGAGGTCGTCCGGCTGATGCACACCGGACAATACCTGCAGGACAAGTCGCTGCATTTCCCGATTCGCCCGGGAGCGCAGATTTGGAATCTCCAGCCAGTCAGCCAACATGTAATATCCATCATACCGGAGCAGCGGATTTGCGTTGTAGATGACAGTTGTCACCGCTGTCACCAGAAAGGTATGCATGAGCAGCACATGCAGAAGTCCGGGTTGAGTCCACGACCAGAGCAACAACGCCAGTGCCGAAAGCAGTAATTCGATGTAGACACCAGCAGCCGCGATCAGAATGCGGTCCCGCTTTTTCGGCAGCATCCATGAGTCTGAAACGTCGCAGTAAAGACACGGACTGAAGACTATGAAGGCCACACCAATTTCGTGGCATTCGCCGCCAAAATGGTGGCAGGCCAGACCGTGAGCGATTTCATGGACGACCTTTGCAGCACCCAGCGTGACCCACAGCAAAAGAATCCCGGGCCAGGCAAAAAAACTGGAGAGTGCCGGCATCTGACTGTGGATTGAGTCGAACCGAACGGCGAACTGAAGCCAGGACAGGAGAATCAACATCAGGGTCAGGCAAACTGCCCACGGCTGAAACATCCAGCGCACCAACGGGTATAGTTTTTGCAGAATCGGTTGCGGATCCCAGCCTGGGAGCTTAATGAAAAATGGATTGAGGACAGCAGCGAGAAACCGTTTGCGAAGGCGATTGCTGTTCTCTTCCAGAATCTGCTGTGCACGGCCTGTTCGCGTACTGCGAATCAATCCTTTGCGACTGAGGTCAGTAATCAGTAATTGCAGGTCACGGCATGAGGTTTGAATTGAGGGAAACTCAATCCGCAGACGTGCCAGCACTTCGTCGATGCTGCGCGTCCCGTCGAGAAGTTCGAGCACTCGCAGCTCGTCCTGGCGGAGTCTGTAATACTGCAGCGCCAACGGATCCTTAACAACCTGCCACGTACCGTCCTGAATCGGCATCTTCTGAAACCTGAGATCACGACGCGCGCGCAACGGAAGCGGCGAAATTTGTGAATTTTCATTTTTCAGCTGTGATTTCGACGTCACTGCTTATCGCTCCGGCCCAAAAACTTCATGAAGCCGAACTCGTGAGACTTCGGGCTGAGTGAACGGCCAACATCCGAATTCGCACGAATCCAGCTACAAATTATTTCATGTCCTGCCATGTTGATGTGATGTCCCGGCACTCCTGCCAGCGTGTTGAAAATGACCTGCTACCCGTCAATGTTGTCCAGTGTCATCTGGCCCGTCACATAGTGCCACCGATTGATGCTCAGGTTGTACTGCACCAGCGCCGTGTTCTGATCCCGCAGTGCCATGACGTACGCTTCCTGGGAGGGCATGAGTCTGTCAATGTCCAGCTGCCCCATTTCGTACATACGGCGATGCGTCTGAAACCGCGACTTCGCAGCATCAAGTCTTGAATTCTGTCGATCAAGCACCTGCCAGGCTGACCTGACCTGATCAAAGCTCTCGCGCACCTCATATCGGACTTCATCGCTGCGAGCAGACTCCGCGAGCATCGCACGAGTATGTGTTAACTCGGATCGTCGCAGATTCCCCCTTGCCGCACGCTGCCCCAGCGTTTGCTGGAAGCCCAATCCCAGATTCCAGTTCGCATAGCCAGCAGTGGACAAATCACCTATGGAGCCACCGAAATCGTTGTTCAACCCGGTCAATCCATATCCCGCGAGGAGATTCAGATTCGGCAGGAGACTGTCTCGTTGGCGCTCGACATCCAGTGCCGTCATTTGAACCTGGCTCCTTTGTGCCTTCACCTCCGGACGCGCAGCCAGGGCCTGTTCAATTCCCAGGTCAAGATCCGGAACGAATTCTTCGGTCAGTGGAACGGCGTTGATGCTCAGCTTGACCAAGCTCGCCGGGTCCATGCCCAGCTTCTGCCGCAGGAGCTGTTCCGCCGAGGTCTGATCACGCATAGCCCCCGCAAATTGTGCGCGTGTCGCTTCAAGGTTGTCACGAGCCTGCGACTCATCTGCCACAGAATTCAGTCCCAGTTCCTGCTGTTGACGTTCGTTTTCCCAGGCCTGCTCTGCGTGTTCTACAATTTTCGTGAGGTTCTCGACATTTGACCGCGTCAGATACAGCCGCCACCATGCCTCCTGCACTTCGTGCAGGATCTGATTGACTTCCGCTTTGAATTCCAGATTTGACTGATCGTAACGAATCCTCGCAATTCGAATGCCTGCCTGATTGATGCGACTACGAGCCCCTTGAAAAAGAGGTTGTTCAACAGTCAGTCGAAGTCCTGATTGCCAGGCTGGATTGACAATCAGGAACTGCCCGGCGGGGTTGTTGTAGTTGTATCCTGAATGGTAACCGACAGCTGCTCGAGTTCCGTTGGTCCAGCGCTGCTGAAGTTGTAGTTGATCTGCCGAAGTGCCCGGTGCGCCGAATGTCGTCGCTTTCAGGACATTGAGATTTGTTCCGAGAGCCTGCACGATCGATGCCGCCTGTTGGTTGCTTTGACCAAACTGAGCGCCACTTAACACAACCGGGTCGAATTCTGCGAGTTCGATATCAACATCCGTCAGAACTTCCTGCGGCACAGAGGTCAAAACCTGGATCCCCTTGCCGTTCCGCAGCGCGTGCTCCATGGCCGACTCAAGTGTCAGTTGCATGGACTCCCCCTCAGCGTCCGCCGGTGGTCTGGATCCCTGCAAATCAGTTTCGTGAGTCGCTTTTTCAGAAACGATCGGTGTCGCCGCATCAGAAACTACTGCTGCGACAGGAATCACGATTTCCTTGGCGACGTCGGAGTTTTCGCCTGTCAGAGGCATGTTTGTCAGATGGCACCCGGACGTTGCGAATGTGAGCAAGCTCACACAGAGACTCAGTGTCACCCTTCGAGATCGGTTTTCACCCCGTTCGATGTTGTTATTGCGTTGTGTGCGACCTTTGGTCATTGACAGTCGAAACGATGCGTTTGGGACATGGAATTCAACAGTTCCAAACGTCAAGTTTCCCGGCACTGGCCGTTCTAAGCAAGAGGACGTGAGACGGCGCAGTGCGATCTGCGCAATCCGGCAACGTGATGAAGCCTGACTTCTGCGGTTTCTGCCGGTCTGTATGTTCTTCGCTAAAAACCGGATTCGCCGCTGGCCCACAATGCCTGATCATCCTTGCAGGGATTCCATTGCGCACCTAGTGTTCCTTCTCCTCTTCTACCACAACGGGCATTTTCCACTCAATCGCGCGCTGCGAGTATGCCTCCGAATACGCTGCCTCCGGGACTTCAACGTCATGCGGATCCGCACCACGGTCACGTTGCGATCATTGGTGCGTCCATTCGCATTGGATTGGCGCGCATTTTTTTGCGGAGTTGCAATTTCGTCATTGACTCCTGTCAGGTTCTGCTGCTCTTGCTGGTTGCTTCCGCCGGAGCAATGGCGCAAGAGGACGGTCAGCCCGATCCGGACTACGTATTTTCCCAACCGATCGATTCAAGAAAGAGCACGGCTCTGTGGCGACGAGAGGACGCAGGTGCCGAGGACGTAAGAATCCTGCGGGCAACATGGAATCCGGATCCCCGGGCTCGCCTGCAGGAGATCGGTGAAATGCCATCGACACGGCCGTCGATCAACAGGATGGAACGCGTTGCTGAACTTGCGGACTCTGATCCCAGTCCGCTGGTCAGAGAGACCGCTCGTCTGCAATTGATTGAGTGGCAATACTCACCTGATGCCACTGATCCTCTGAAATCCAATCCACCGGGGAGAGTTCGACCGGTTGGCTTCAACACCGTTCTCGAATCGCCGGACTTCGATCTTCCTTTTGCCGACGATGACAAACTTAAAACCAGAAATCTTTTTGCAGAACCCGAGACATCACGTGAGTGGATACACAATCAACAAACACAGCCGGGGGGAAAAGAGCAGGCAATCAGATTGATCAAATCGGAGTCACAGGATGAACGACCAGATGTCCTGCGAAGTCCGTTGCCGCCAACAATCGATGACGACGAATTTACGCCGCGTGTCCCGGACATGTCCGGAATCACACAGACTCCCATTGAGGCACCGCTGGGATTCTCTGGCCCCTCCAGCATACCTCCCAGCGAGTCGCAGGAAAGTGAACACTTTGTACCAATCGAAGACCGGTGGCGCATCGGATTCCCGGAATGGGATCGATACGGGAAAGGTAATCCTGATATCGATGACCAGCCGTATGAAACCGGTCATTGGTGGGATCCATACAACCAGAACGTGCTCAAGGGTGATTATCCTGTGATCGGACAGCATACGTTTCTGAACATCACTGCCACAAATGAGTTGCTGAACGAGTTCCGCGAAGTCCCGACGGCGACCACGCCCTTCGAAAGTACCGTCGATCCGAATCAGCCGGAGTTCTTCGGAAATCCACAACAGTACTTTTTGAATAACAACCTCAAACTGCAGTTCAACCTGTCACACGGTGATACTGCATTTAAGCCATTTGACTGGCAGATTCGGATGACGCCTGTTTTCAATCTGAACTACCTCAGCGTCAAAGAACTGGGAGTCGTCAATCCGGATGTCCGGGCCGGAACAACACGATTTCGCAATGACGCTGCTCTGCAGGAATGGTTCGCCGAGGCAAAACTGGCAGACCTGAGTCCCAACTACGACTTCATATCAGTCAGGGCAGGCTCGCAGCCCTTCGTGAGTGACTTTCGAGGATTTATCTTCTCCGACACCAACCGTGCTGTGCGACTTTTCGGTACCAGACTCGCCAACCGCGATCAGTTCAATCTCATCTATTTCGACCAGACAGAAAAAGACACAAACAGCGAATTGAACACATTCCATGACCGGGGACAGAACACACTGATTGCGAATTACTTCCGGCAGGATTTCATCTTTCCGGGATTCACGACGCAGTTCAGTTTTCATTATAACCACGATGGGCCCAGCGTTCAGTTTGACCGCAACGGCTTTTTGGTTCGTCCGGATCCTGCGGGTACATTTCGGCCTCACCGCGTTGATGCGTACTATTTCGGAGTTGCCGGAGACGGACACATCGGTCGTGTGAACGTCAACCATGCGTTTTATCACGTCGAGGGTACGGACAGTATGAATCCGATTCAGGGACAAAAATCCCGAATCAGGGCGAATATGGCGGCCATCGAACTGTCCGTCGATCGCGACTGGGTGCGATTCAAAACGTCGTATTTCTGGGCGTCCGGCGATGGGAATCCGAACGATTGTAAAGCGACAGGATTTGATTCAATCTTCGATAATCCCAACTTTGCCGGAGGTCAGTTCAGCTATTGGCAACGACAGGCCATCAGATTGTTCGGAGTCAATCTCGTCCAGCGGGAAAGCCTGCTTCCGGACCTGCGCTCCAGCAAGACCCAGGGCCAAAGCAACTTTGTGAACCCAGGCCTGCAATTACTGAATGCCGGGATGGACTTCGAAATCACTCCGAAAGTGAAGGCCATTACGAATGCCAATCTCCTCTGGTTCAATAAGACTCAGACGCTTGAGCGGTTTGTGTACCAGGACAACATCCACAATTACATCGGCACCGACCTCAGCCTGGGATTCGAGTATCGTCCCCTGCTGAGCGATAACGTAATTGTGGTCGGAGGCGTCTCAACCTTGATTCCCGGTCAAGGGTTTGACGACCTTTTCGGTGTGACAGATCCATTTTCAGCCGCAAACGCTCAGCCAGGCAAAGCAGACACCCTTCGTGCGATGTTCCTGAACGTTGTGCTGACGTATTAGGAAGTGCATGCCTGGCTGGACTTGCAGATTTATGAAAAAGGCTCGTTCGCAGGATCTGTGGGTGAAATTGATTAGGAAAGCTGGCGTTGTGTAGTGGAAGGGCGGAGACAAGTGGGCGTTAAGTTTACAACGGCCCGCTGGCGGGCTAAGACGAGTCTTTGTATCGGGATTCTAGTTCTTC
>CAZFDW010000231.1:5710-9990 GCA_964517865.1 uncultured Chitinophaga sp. | reverse complement strand
TTTGGGGCTCATGGTCATACCAACCCGAAGCGCCAGCGAGGAATTCAGCCGTTTCAGCCTCGCTGGCGCTTCGGGTTGGTATTAAATCAACAACCCGCTAACGTGTGGCGGCTGATGCGGCAGTAATTTCTCGAACATTCGTCACTGACACGCACGCTCTAATGCATCCAGTGCCTTCGGGTCGTGGTGATCCAGCTTCAGCGCATTCTCGCACTTCAACAGGTGATTGTATTTGACGGCGGCCCCGGTGTTGAACAGCACTACGGTTTCATCGTGGCGAATCCAGCCGTTGTCTTTCAGGCGGCGCGCGGCGATCCAGATCGCTCCACCTTCCGGCGCACAATGAAATCCCTGATGCCTCGCTAACTCTTCGACCCCCTGCATCAGCTCAACATCAGTGACTGTCATGGCCGTGCCGTGGCTTTTTCGCAGAATGTCCAGCATGATGAAGTCGCCAACCGCCGCCGGTACTCGCAGACCGGCGGCGATGGTGTGCGCATTGGGAAACATTGGTGCCGATGTTGCTCCCTCATGAAACGCCTTGACAATCGGCGCACATCCCTCCGCCTGCACGACAACCATTCTCGGACGTTTCGGCCCGATCCAGCCCAGTGTCTCCATTTCGTCGAATGCTTTCCACATCCCGATCAGCCCCGTGCCGCCGCCGGTCGGATAAAGAATGACATCCGGCAACTGCAGTGCAGACGAGCATCGATGATCGGCCAAATCGAACGCCAGCTCATAGCCCATCGTCTTCTTGCCTTCGATGCGAAACGGTTCTTTGAGAGTCGATAAGTCAAACCAGCCGAATCGATCGCAGGCGGCACGGCAGAGTCGTCCACAATCGCTGATGAGGCCATTTACCAGACAGACCTGAGCACCACCGCAGGCAGACTCCAGAATATTGGCCGGAGGCGTATCTTCCGGCACAAAGATAATGCACTTCATGCCCGCTCGAGCCGCATAGGCCGTCGCAGCTCCTGCAGCATTGCCCGCCGACGGAAGCGCGACGGTCGTGACGCCGAGCGCGGCGGCTCGCGTGATTGCGGCCGACATGCCGCGTGCCTTGAAGCTTTGAGTCGGATTGAAACTCTCATCCTTGACCAGCAAATCTCCAAAGTCGCTGAACGGACCTCGAGTCTTACACGTCAGCAGCGGCGTCAGTCCCTCGCCAAGCGAAACGGCTTCGTCCGAAGAATCGACGGGCAGAACTTCGTGAAATCGCCACATCGATCGCTCTGTTCGCCGCCGCAGAATCTCGGGCGAAATCCTGTGCTTCAGCAAGTCGAGGTCATACCGAGCCAGTAACGGCTTCCCAGCGCGACTGAGCCCCTGCAATTGAGTGGCGTCATGAGCTTCTCCGGTCAAAGAACATTCCAGGGACGTATGCATTCGAATTCAAAAATCCTCACTCGGGCGCATTTCCCGAAGTCGCAACAGGCATTTGAAGGTCGTTCAGCGTGAGCCGCAACCGGCGCACGATTAAGTTTGACGGATCTTACCGGCGGAGATCCCGATTGTAAGTGAATCCTCGTACCGAGTCGGACTCCAGTCTCTCGACAATCGGCACAGTTGTTCAATGACATCGGCGTCTTCGCTGCACGCCACGATGCCTGGATAACGCAGCATTCCGGCGCGGGTGTCCATCCAGAGGTCACGGTAATGGACAGGCTGGCGGTTGTGGACCCAGACGGCATCGCCGCCGCGAACACGCGCGATATGCATCGAGACCGGAAAGTCGTAGATGTTCGGGGAATGAATGAGCGAACCCGTGTACTCACCCGTCGCCATGAATGGATAAATGCTGCCCGGCATTTCGTCCGACGTGTGACCCGCCAGATTGCGACCTCGCACAACCAGTTGATCGACTTCACGCGCGCGCTGAGTGTCGCGATGCTGAAAGCCGATCAGATAGATTCCTGGACCGGGATTTGTACGGCGGCTAGTCAGATCGGGCAGAGCATCGAGCACCGTGCGGGCCGTGCGCGATGGATCATCGGGACCACAGACGATGCGATCAGGAGTGACTTCCACCCATGTCCCGTGTTCTCCCATTTCGGGGGCAAACACCAGGGAATAGTGCGGTGTCGAATCGTCGTGAAGATGCACGATGATAGAATAGCCGTTGCCGGTTTTGTCACGGTACTGTTTCGTTCCGTCGATCGGATCAATCGATATTGCGAATCGGCTGTCCTGTGAAAAGTGTGCCATGTCGCCAGTTGTTTCTTCGCCTTCGATGCGACACGAACGCAGCACGGGATCTGCATCCCGGAGTGCAGCCACGAGGAGTTCCTGGACCGACAGATCCGCGAGCGTCAAAGCATCGGTGTTCGCGTTGCCCGACGACTTGCCGTCCACCGCGATGTTGAAGTGTCGCAGTCGTTTGGCCACCGCACCGCTCCAGCGTACGACGGGAGGTAAAGCCTGTTGGAGCGCGTGGATGATTAATTGTGTGTTTGAGGGTTGCTCATCAGGGGAATCGGTTTGCACTCGTTGTTTTCCAATTCGATGGTATTACCAGTCATGATTCAATGCGGCGGGAATTGTACTCATCTCCCTGATCCTGCGGGAACGATCTGTCTGGAATTCGCACGCTCTTGGCGAACATCAACGGCGCTGGCCGACTTCTGCCAGACTTTCGACAAAGCGGCTGTATTTGGGAAGATCGTTCGGGTGATTGAGGCGGAATCCAGAGGCGTGATCGTATCGCGCCACTACAAATCGAGTTGCAATTCGTCAGGGTTGATGGTGTCCTGCGCTGCACGGCGTACAGAGAGGACGTGGATCGTCTCTTCACGAATCGTGAAAACCGCACGATAACCAGGGCGTGATCCCAGTCCAAAATGTAACTCTCGCATCTCAAACGGAAAATCGTCGTTTTCGGGGGCGAACGGATACGATTCGGGAAACCTGGTAAGGTTCTCAATGCTGTCGAAGGCATTGTGAAACCATATCTCGGCTTGAGCTTGGGAATGGTTGTCCGCCCACCAGCGCGCGTTTCGACGGATATCCTGTCGTGCCATTTCATGAATGACGACGCGATATTTCATTTGCTGCTGACTGAAAAGCCAAGCTCCTGAGCGAGCTGAATACGAGCGTCCTGAATTGGCATTCCGCCACCAGCTTCCATCTGAGCAACGCCTCGCCGGATCGCTTCGAGATCCTGCTGTTGCTTCAGGGCGAGCATCGCTCGACGATGAACCTGTTCATCCACAAGAAGGTAGACTCTGTGGGTCGTCGTGTCTTCACACAAGATCCCTTCAGGAGTTCGTTGTAGTGCGACTCTTTGTTCATCAGTGAGCTTGACCATGCCGAAATTCTACTGCCGCCCTTTCCGATTTACCACGCCAAATTGTTCACCGCAATCCAATTTACTTCATCCACGACCGCCTTCAACCCATTCAAACAGTCGTGCCACAACATCGATATTGCAGGTTCTCTGCAAACCACGCCAGCCGGGGACGGCATTCACTTCGATCACGAGTGGTTCGTGATCGGCGTTGTACATCAGATCGACGCCCGCAAACAGGCTGCCCGTGATGTTTGCGGCCTGGCGAGCCAATGCTAGTTCTCTTTCGTTTGGAACGTGACGGACACCAGTCCCCTGCTGCGAAATGTTAGCTCGAAAATCTCCTGGCTTTGGAATGCGTTTCATCGATCCGACAAGCTGATCGTCCAGCAGCAGGATTCGAATATCAAACCCCGGCCCGGAGACAAACGTCTGCAGGTACAGCACGGCTCCGAGGCGTTCGAGCGTGCGGAACGCCCGCAGCGCGAGTTCCGGATCGGAGACGCGCATAATGCCCCGGCCTTCGGCACCGAACAGTGGTTTGACGACAACATCCCGTCCGAGGGATTCAAACGCTTCGAGCGCTGTGTCAGAATTCTCGCACACGATCGTAGCAGGCACAGGAATTCCGGCGAGCGCCAAGCGCTGGGTTGTCAGGTATTTATCGACGGCACATTCCAGCGCGCGTGGGGAATTGATGACTCGCACGCCGCAGATCTCCAGTCCCGCCAGCATGTCCATCCGTGCCACGACCTGTTCCAGTGTTCCGGGCGGCATTGTGCGCACGAGAACCACATCCAGACTCCGCAGATCGAGATCGCCACACGCGAAATCGACGCGCCCGGTTTGTACTTTGGCAGCGAACTGATCGAACAACAGGGGCTGCATGACGTGCCCACGCGCGGTGCCGACACGACACAATTCGTTCACGTACCAACTGTCGTGATTTCCAAAGACGCCGATTCGCATGGGGAGATTTTCGTGGTGTGCC
>CAZFDW010000231.1:0-5610 GCA_964517865.1 uncultured Chitinophaga sp. | reverse complement strand
TACCGAAACGAACGCCCGGTCTGGAGATTGTGAAAGACGACAACGGCCGGACTGAACAGTGCCGCGTCCATGGCGTAGAAATCATGATTCGCAGATTTGAACAGTGAGAGAAATGTCTGACCGTGCGACGATGAAGAGTTGGACGGCACTTTTGCTCCAACCGCTTCGATGGCGTCATCGCTGCAACGCACCCACAGGTTGACCGTGGCTCCATACAAGATCGCATCGTTCGTGCGTCCGATGCCGTGCAGATCGTTCTTTGCCACCGGAGGCAACGGCGCGATTCCGGTGCCGCTGATGATGTGCTCACACGGAAAGTGCAATTCTTGCAGCTTGTGCAGCGCCGTCTCAATCGACCTCGCGACGACCTGGATATTTCCCGCCTGCGATGCCGTCGGAGCCACCGCCAGTGTCAGCCGACATGCTGCGGGCAATGATGCTCGAATCAAATCCATTGCCGATTGCGACGGCAACGACCCGGATTCGAGCACGCCGACAGCCAATTGTCCGTCTTCGGTTTTCGGCAGATGTTCAAAGATTTCTTCCTTGCGTACGACGGCTCGCATCGGGCCGGAACCCATCGCAAAGTAATCCGCCGAAGCAATTTTCCAGCCCGCATATTGGCTCATCAGACAGGCGGCGACTGGATGATCCGTTCGCACGAAAACCTGCGGCACGTCAGGAAGTCGTGAGTCGGACGGCGTGATTTCCACATCCGCCATGCCCGAGAGACAGATTTTCGCCAGCAGCAATCCCGCTTCCAGACCGCCTTCCGACGCGACTCCGAAATCCAGCACGTGGACTCCGCTGTGTTGGCTGACTCCTACTCGCAGGCTTTCGGCACGCGACTTTGCGAACTCCGTCAAATGGGCGGCACGTTGATTGAGGTTTCGAATAGACAACTCGGACGGCTCCTGAAAGTTCAAGGTCATCGCATCAGGATACACATGAGTTCTGCTGTGGCTGCCCGGTTTCGAAGAATTCCGGAATGTGTCGCAGTCACAAAATACTCGGTCTGAACACACGGAGCTCGAGCACTTGGTATCGCGACGACTCCGTCGCCCCAGTGAGCATCCGGCAGCAGAAAACCAATCCCGATGATGGAATGTGCCGAGACCAGATCTGAACCACGAAGCTGGCTCGTGGCCTGCATAATTCTGTGTCGCGGTGAGAGATGATCAATGCTCGTTGCCGGTTGGCGAGCGGGATTACGAATCAATCCGGGGTTTCCCTGAATCAAGTCAACATACTCATCCTGCAACTGCTGCGGCACGTCGATCAGCCAGCGACCCAATCTCCCCAACGGCATTTCGCTCCAGTTGGACCCATGATGCGGCGTCGCAAGGTAGACGACCTTCCTGACGAATGGCACCGGCTCAAACAAAAAAGCTGACACGATTTCGTCCGGCAGTGGACCCGATTCAAAAACCTCATTCAGAGGTTTGTCCGAGACCGCGTGCCAGAGCCGATCGTCGCTGTAACTCACCAGCAGCCGTGCGATAATTCCTCCCATGCTGTGCCCGACAAGAACCATCTGATCAAACGCCTGATCACTGCTGGCAGGATCAAGAACGCTGCGAGTCAGCTGCAGCTCTTTCCGCAGATCGGCCCCGGCTTTCAAATATGAGTTTCCGGTCGGATACTGATAGACCCAGATTTGGTATCGAGCTGCAAGATTCGGGTTCGACCGCAACGCGGCGATCATCTCGGTCCATGTCAACGCATCCGATGCAAGACCGTGAATCAAGACCAGCGGAATGCGGCCCGGCTGATAAGGTTCCAGCAGATACAGTCCGGTGGCGTTAAACTTCGACGGCGTTCGGAACGCCGTCCAGTAATCCCGCTGAGGAGGCAACGTGCGTCCGTCCAGCGTTTGAGCCGCCTGAAACACGATCGGCAAAGTCGGCTGGTGCCACGCACAACCACTCGCGCAGACCAGCAACAGGATCGGCAGCAATTGCTGGAACCGTTGATGCACACGCAGTGGTTGCGGGAAAACTAAGAACATAAGACAGAGAAAAATCCGTCAAACAGTTCACAATGGCGATTTGGCCTTGTAGTAGAGGACGGGGATTCTAGGAAGACGACTGAAATGAGGGAAGTTGAGTTTCACCCTGCATTTCGCGTGATTAGGTGTTCACATGTTCTGAAAATCAATCGAGACGGGCTGTGAATTCCACGGCCTTTGTGGCACTTCGCCAGTGGAGAGCGCGACGATCATGCCGACGGCGGCCAGCAGCGTGGGAAGCGCGATCACTGCGAATACGGGAGTGGCGGCGATACGTCGCAGCCTCGTCCCCTTGCGCCACTGCCGAATTCCGATTCCAGCCGAACAAACGCCCAACCATGCAAATCCTACGACGATTCCCAGTCCAAAAATCCGATCCTGCTGGATCGACTCCCGAATCTTTCGTACTGCCATCTGATCGACTGCTTCAGGAAATTCAAGCAAGGCGTAGCGGATTTTAAACCGCTGCGGCCCCTCAGTTTCAGTATCCAGCGATTCTTCACGGTCGTAAGAATCGACGACAAATTTCCTTGCTGTCACCTGCGGCAATTCCAGACAAACAAAGTTGGCCTGGTCGTGCAAAGTTGAGTTCATCGTTGCGGTCACTTCCTGGACATGCGCTGCCAGTGCTTCGTTGATCGCGACGGTCAACTGGACTTCCCCATCATCGCCTGCCAGGATCGGTTTTGTCTTCACCACAATTCTGCGACCGTCCGCTTCGTTCATCCACTTCGGAGTCACAGGGATCTCCGGCTGGACTGTCAGTTCACTGCCAGCTTCCGCAGGCAACGCGGCAGTTGGAACATCGGGACCAGCGAGTGCCGCAGCGGACTCAACACTGTCCACGAACGCGACGATCGAATTGGCAATCGTCTTCAGTCCGCCGGCAGCCAGTAAGGGATTGACCGGAACGGTCGATCCAACCGGCGGCGTGAGCGGAATCAGAGCGTAGGTCTGGTGAATACGACCTGGCAGTCTGGAATTGAAGGATTTGAGCAGGTCCTGACCGGCTGCGCCGAGGATTTGTCGGACCATTTCATCGGACGGCTGAATAACGACGACATCGCCGTTGTCAGATTTCGCCGCCTGTCCGAGAACTGCTGCACCGTGCTGATCGTCGATACTTTCCAGATTGGAACTCACATACTGGCCGATCTTCGACACCAACTGATCAAGTTCCGCCTTGCTTGCTTCGATGAATGCCGCTTGCTCCGCCGTAGAATCGGGCCTTGTGTCGGTCGTCGTCACCAAAGAATCAACCACTATCGCCTCAACTCCTGTATCCTCAGGAACCTCAGGAACCTCAGGAACCTCAGCAAGGACTTCTTCAGCCTGATGCGTCTGTTCCTCTTCAAAAGCATTTGCCAATTCCTGAGCTCGGGCTATTTCAACGCCTCCCGGCGACTCTGCATGCGCCCGATTGCGCATTGTGGCTACATGCCGCGTTGACTGTGTTCGCACAAAAAACAGCATCGCAACCATCCCCAGTCCGACAATCATCGTTGCGGTCACGACGAGCGCCGTCACGATCCCGGACCACGCTCCCACCTTCACCGACGGCTGAGACTTTCTGCGTCCCAGCATCGCATTCACGAGCAGCGATAGCAGTTTCAGCGCGCCGATGCCGATGGAGATCACGACGAGCACGACGAAGATCACGCCGAACCATGAAATACCGATCGTTGCCTGTTGCATAATGTCACATTCCAATCAACGTTGGAGTACAGCCTTGAGGACGCAAATACTGTTACATAATTCTCTGACTTTTGAAGCCCCGCCTCGGAGAGTCGGGCGACTATGAGCCACTACATTCCATGACCGGCAGTCGCCGGAATTGATACCACCGGGTGACGCACCTGTGCGAGGATCGGGCCTGCCTGAGCAGAACCAGGTGCTGGTGCCAGCAATCGATCTTCCTGGGGAGTCCAACCGGACGACAACTGCACAACCGCCGAAATTGCAAGCGCCCAGATCGCGCCTAACTGTTCCGGAAACGGCATCACTGCCGACAGCACAACACCCAAAAACAACGTGACAAGCGAGGACGAAATCCGAAAGCGTGACTTGCGAAAACTGTCCGCCTGCCACCACCAGCGACGAACCAGAAACAACAATCCAAAGAACATCATAAATCCCGCCATCGTCGGCAGTCCACTTTCCAGTATCTGAATCCGCCCAATATCTCCGCCATTGAAAACGCCGTCGCCTTCTGCATGCAACAACGGTGTTTCATTGAGCATCAGAAAACGTTGCAGGACGGCCGCAACAGCTCCCACACCCAGACCCAGACTCCCCTGGACCAGACGTCGCACGAAGGTATCACCCGTGCGACCTTCCCACATTTTCGCAGGCACAATCAATGCCCATGACGAGAGCAGTGTCACAATTCCGAAGAACGTCACATCGGCAGGATTCGGAAGCATGTCGGTTGCCAGGTGCACGGCAGTCGTCACCAAAGCCGCTGCGGCCAATGCCACGGACAATGAAGTTGTGATATCAGCCGCCCGCTGGCCAACCGGGATTTGCCGAACGGTGGCCGGAGTATACACGGTCGCTGAAACCGGCATCGGTTGCGGAGCTGGCGGCATGTATCGCTGCTGAGCCGCCACCATCACGGGTGCAGCCTGCGCGGGTCCGACCATCTGAGGTGCCGGGATCGGTGCCCCCGGGATCGGTGGCCTTCCCGGCTGCGTTGGCTGAGGCGAAAAGTCCGCGACCTGAGTCGTTTTGCGGGACTGCGACTTCATAAAAAATGTGCGATAAACCAGATACGCGAGCCCGCCAATCACGCCGCCAGCTGTGAGCGGCTGAAACGCGCCTGATCGTAGAATCAGCCACAACACCGAACCGCACAGCACCCACTTCACCGGCGTGGGAATGCGTGTATTCCAGAACTCCGTTGCAGAATTCCACTTACCAGCCAGTCCACTCTCTCCACGCGCTGCCACCACATTCGGACTGCCGAGCAATGTTGTCGCCAGTGCTGTCGCTGACTTCTTGGACGATGTCCTTGCAGCGGAAACGGGCGTCGGCTTCTCGATTGCAAAACCCGATTCTTCAATCGCCCTGCGAAAGCGACGTTCCAGTTCTTCCACATCGCTGATACGTCGATCCGGATCTTTCTCCAACGCCGCCGCCAGCACTGGGCGCAGTTTTTCAGGCAGTACCGACAAATCCGGTTCCGCCGTCAAATGCTTCATCAGAATCTCGGCCGTCGTTTCGCCTTCAAACGGAACGCGGCCCGTGATCATTTCGTACAGGATGATTCCCAGTGAATACACATCGACTTCGCGCCCGTAACGTCCCCGCGCCACTTCCGGTGCCATGTAGTACACGGTTCCGACACTGTGCGTCTGCGCGCTGCGGCGACTTTCAGAAATGTACTTCGAGAGCCCGACATCACCGATCTTCACCTGATCCGCATCACTGAACACGTTGGCAGGTTTCAGGTCGCGGTGCACGAGCCCGCGATCATGCAGAAAACTCAGACCAGCCGTCATTCCGTGCAGCCAGCGAAAAACTTCAGTCAACGGCAGACCCGCCGGATTTTCCTGCAGCACTTCGTACAAACCCTTGCCGCCGACATACTCCATAATGATCCA
>CAZFDW010000230.1:0-9991 GCA_964517865.1 uncultured Chitinophaga sp. | reverse complement strand
GTGTCGGCGGCAATCCAATCAACGCGAGCGTGGCACGCCGGATGAGCGTTCTCTTTTCGGCACCGCGGTTGGGAAGCAGTTGTCTGGATTCGAGTTGTTCCAGAATGAAATGGTCAACCGGCGTTCGCACCCAGCCGTGGACATCATGGACTTTTGGAATCGGTGATCGCTGAGGTGTTTGAAATGCCCAGAATTGTTTTTCTTCTTCAGTGGGCAGGCGTTCCTGCGCGGCTGGCGTCGGTGCGACGGTGACAGGTTCCGCATTTGGCCACTCAGCCCCTTCGCGCACCCATTGTGCAAGGTCGTCGATGAGCGGCTGCGGCAGTTTCCGAGTCGCTGGCATCTGGAGCGTGTCGCTATGCCGGACCGCACTGATCAGCAGGCTCTCGTCTGGCTTTCCGGGCACGATTGCCGGACCACGCTCCCCGCCGGTGAGCATGCCATTCAGGGAATCGACCCGCAGACCACTTTCATGCGTCTCCCCGGAATGGCATTCGAAACAGTGCGTGATCAGAACAGGCCGGATTTTCTTTTCAAAAAACTCGGCGT
This sequence comes from uncultured Chitinophaga sp., assembly GCA_964517865.1. GTDB lineage: Bacteria > Planctomycetota > Planctomycetia > Planctomycetales > Planctomycetaceae > SXXK01. The sequence goes on along the minus strand of CAZFDW010000230.1, from coordinate 9,442 downwards.
CTCCGGCAGCCAGTCGATTCCCGCTCGATACACAGAGCATCAATGCTGCAGTCAGGAGCGTGGCAGTTGATGACGATAGGCTTAACATATTCTGTTCACTGGGGGCGGCGGCGCTGCTGCGGCGTAATCGGGCGGGACCTGTATTGTGGCAACGTGCGACACCGGATGCCAGTGTGTTTCCAATCGCGGGCTTCGCACGCAGCCAAAAAGGGCGAGCGGCAGGGCGTCAGCCCTCCGAGCGATTCGGTAAATCAACATGTTATGCAATCAATCTCACGGTATGCAACCAAACTTACCGCACTCGGAGGGCTCACGCCCTGCCGCTCGCCGAATGATGCGATTCCATGTGAACTACTATGATTCGAATCCCGCGAACTGAGTTGCATCGACTTCCGGCCCACGCCACGATATCGTTCCTGCGACCATCCAAAGTCCAACCCGCCTCCCCAAAAACGTCCAGTCAGGAGTTGTCCGAGTGCTTCGGAACACCAACATCGAAAAACTCCGGAGCACAGGCAGACGGCGTTCGATGCCGAGAGTCTTGGCACGCTGTGCTGCACTCGTCGCGTTACCTTTCCTGGCATTCGTGTCTGCGGTGATCGCGGACGACGAAACCAGAACACAACTGGCATCCACTGCCGACCGCGTCACATTTTTCGAATCGCAGGTGCGGCCGCTGCTGGCGAAGCGCTGCTATGAATGTCACTCCACGAAGACTGGCGAAGAGAATGGCAAGTTGGTCATGGAGACGGCCGAAGGCATCGCTGCCGGAGGGAGTCGCGGATCCATGTTTTCCAGAGAAATGCCGTCGGACGGACTGCTTTTCCGAGTACTGAACTACAACGATCCGGACCTGCAGATGCCGCCGGACGGAAAGTTGCCGGACGAAGAACTTGCCGTCCTGCAGCGATGGATTCGTGAAGGGGCGGCCTTGCCGGAGTACAAATCGACTCCACGGCCGCACGCCAGTCAGATTGATCTGGTTGCCGGGCGAAAGTTCTGGTCGTTTCAGCCTCTGCCGCATCTTGATCCGCCAAAGCTGAACAGCGAGTGGATTCGACGACCGATCGATTCGTTTGTTCTGAAATCATTGCAGGCACAAAACCTTGCGCCAAATTCCGAAGCGGATCGAAACACATGGCTGCGGCGAGTCACATTCGACGTGATCGGACTGCCGCCGACACCGGAAGAACTGGATGCATTCCGGTCAGATGAATCACCGCAGGCCTTTGATCACGTCGTCGATCGTCTGCTCGCATCGCCACATTATGGCGAACGCTGGGCGCGCATGTGGCTGGACCTCGCGCGGTACACGGATTTCACCCCGGACTGGCAAAGTCCCACAGATCGTGGCTGGATCTATCGCGACTGGGTCGTACGGGCAATGAATGAAAATCTGCCGTACGATCAGTTCGTTAAGCTTCAGCTCGCCGCCGATCTGATTCCCGACACACCACCGGAAGATTTTGCGGCGCTCGGTTTTCTTGGGCTGAGCCCCACGTATTGGAAGGAGTTGGCACTGGCTCCGGCGGTGATCGAACAAATCGTCGCCGATGAATGGGACGAACGCCTCGATGCTGTTTCAAGGACGTTTCTTGGACTCACGGTTTCTTGTGCCCGTTGCCATGACCACAAATTTGACCCGATCTCAACGGAGGACTATTACGGTCTCGCAGGTGTCTTCGCGAGTTCGCAGCTGGATGAACGACCGCTGCTGCCTGACAATGAAGTTGCCGCAGTTCGAGCCGCTCGAAAAGAAATTGGCGAATTGGAAGAGAAGCTGAAGAAGGTGGCTGATCCCGCGACAGCCGAAGCTGAGGAAATTCGAAAATCCATTGCCGCGATTCGCACCGCGACGCCCCATGTGGATCAACCATGGGCGCATGCACTTCGCGATGCCAGTGTTTACGTTCAGCCCGATGGCGAAGACCGGACGCGACTGGAATATCGCGAATCGCAGTCTCGCGACCTGCCCGTGTTTCGACGCGGTAACCCGGCGAATCCCGGGGACATCGTGCCGCGTCGATTTCTCACAGTGCTGCAGCCCGAACCCGTCGCTCCATTCACGCATGGCAGCGGTCGCGCTGAGCTGGCGGATTCCATGCTCACGCATGCTGCTGGTCTCGTCGCACGAGTCCTGGTCAATCGCGTGTGGGATCAGCATTTCAATGCGGGACTGGTTGGGACACCGAGTGATTTTGGTTCGCAGGGCGACCGACCTACGCACCCGGAATTGCTGGAATATGTGGCATCTGAATTCGTCGCGCACGGCTGGAATCTGAAGTGGCTGCATCGCGAGATTCTGCTGTCAGCAACCTATCGTCAGTCGTCCGCGTTTCGACCGGAGGCTGATGCAGCAGATCCCGCAAATCACCTGCTGTGGCGAATGAACCGCCGCAGGCTGGACATCGAAATGTGGCGTGACGCGACGTTGGCAGCGACCGGGCGACTGGATCTCGCAATCGGCGGACCGTCACAACCTGTCGATGACCCGAGCAACGTGCGGCGGACGATCTATGCGAAAGTGGAACGTGAAGAAATGAACGGCATCCTCCGCATGCACGATTTTCCGGAAGCCAGTTCGCACAGCCCGCGCCGGGAACACACGACAACGCCGTTGCAGCAACTGTTCGTATTGAATTCGCCGTGGATGGAAAAACAGGCCGATGATCTGTGGTTGCGACTGAAACCGATTGAATCTGACGACGATCGGATCGCGGCCTGTTATCGATTGCTGTTCGCCCGGATCGTCACTGAGTCAGAACTTGCGATCGCTCATATCTATCTTGCAGACGAAACGAATGCCGAAAGCCGATGGAAGGACTATCTACAGGCATTACTGGGGTTGAATGAGTTTCATTTTGTGAATTGAGCCGCCTTATTTTGCGCGGGCTTTGTCGATCAGTTCAATGAGGCTGTCGATGGTGTAGAAGTCCGCCAGCAGAGGCTCACTGATTCCGGGGCCGTCGATGACGATCAACGGGATACCCTTTGCTCCCAGTTCATTGAGATAGGCGGCAGCAACACTGCTGGCCACGCTGGTGTCGGCTTTGAAGGTTACCAGGGATTCGTCAGATTCAATCAGATCCTTGATGCGAGAGGAAGACAACACGGTCTTCCAGAGAACCTTGCAATTCAGTCACCAGTCAGCGGTGAAATGCACGATCGCGATTTGCCCGTTCGCCTTAACACGCGCCAGTGCTTCCGGATCGTAATCGCGCCACGCCGGTGGGCGAAGTTGCAGAGTCTGTTGACCGGACTCCTCGCGAACGGCCTGCTCCAGTTGCAAAACATAGGCCCGCATAGATTCCTTTTCGACCTGATGCATTTTTGTGGCTTCCCAGGAATCCGATGTTTCCCCGTTTGACCAAATCGCCATTCCGGAGAACAGGGCGAGGGACAGGAACGAGTATCCAATCCGCTTGATTGGCGACCTGGTAATGCGAAACGTCTGGAGTGTCATCCACACAGACATGGCGCCCACAAAGATCGTCGCAACCCACCAGTGGAGAACCGGCCCAAGGTGCGGATGTTCCTTGACCAGACCCAGGATGCCCGTGCCTCCGAAAAATGCCGCAACGGCCAGCATCAGCAGTCCCATGACCTGCTTGACCAGTACGCTGGCGGGGCCGGTTCGAGGGACCTTGCTGACGAATTTTGGAAACCACGATAACAGCACATAAGGCCAGCCCATGCCCACCGCAATCGCAGCAAAAACCGCGATGACCAAAGCGGAATTGTTGGCTTTGGTTGCCCATGCAGCAGCGCTGCCCATGAAGGGTGCAGTACATGGCGTCGACAGAACGGCGGTCATCACGCCGAACAGGAATGCCCCGTGCAGCGTGTCATGTTTCGGATTAATGCGGTGTACGGCCTGCGGCAGCTGAACGGACATATCGATCAGCATGCCGACACCCATGAAAGCAATGAACAATCCAACCGTGATTCCAAAGGCAGGACGTTGAAACAGAGAACTGATACTGTCGAACCCACTGACGAATGAGATTGCCGCTCCGATGGCAAGCCAAAATGCCAGAATACCAACACCCATCGCCACACCCAGAACCTTTGCTCGATGCGGGTCACCTGCAGCGGATTGAGTCAGCCCCATGATCTTGATGGGAATAATTGGCAGGACACAGGGTGTCAGGTTCAGCAGGAATCCGCCAATGCAGGCGAACAGCAACAGCATGGGAATTGCGAACGCACTGTTGGCGGAAAAGCCAAACTTCGCGCCAAACACGCTGGTTTGAAAATCTGCGGAAGTGTCTGCGGCGGCGGAATTCTCCGTACCGACATCGACCACGCGGGATTCCGTGAGTTCCGGCGGTACACTCACATTGCCGGGAGTTGCCACTGGCATTTCTGTATCGACCGCAGTTGTGACGTCCCCCGGCAAAACATCGATCACCGTCGACAAAGTCAACGCCGTCGGGAACAGGCATGTCGACGCGCACACCTGATAGTTGACGCTGACGTCGATGGAATGTCTGCCGGGCTGCACTACATCCAAAACGTCAACGGGAATCGTAAACGTCGTGTCCGCATCGTAAGCCGGTTGAGGCAGCCCTTCCGCATTGATGATGGTCTTTGGCGATGGCCAGATGATGTCGCCAACGGCAAAACCTGCAGGGACTTTGACATCGATCGAAGTGGCAACTTCAACACCCTGATGTTCTGATTGCCTCGGATAGAAGTGCCAGTGGACACCTTCGTCGTCAGGCAATGGATCGACACTCATTTGAAGCTGCAGCGTGACAGTCTGCGCCGGCAATACTTTTGCCGCGGACGACGACAGACTTGCTGTGACAGGACCTTCTTTTTTTCTGGCGACGATTGACGCAACTGTGTCGTTCGGCGGTGCCGACGCTTGCGGTGTACCGTGAGAAGTCGGCAACACAGTCAGTACCACGGCGAGGGTTTCGGTCGTGGGAGCCAGGCACAGACTGGCACAGGTTTGGTAGGTAAATGCAATTGCCAGCCTGTGGTCACCAGGTTTGGTGTCGGTCGGGACACTGACCGGGATCCTGAAAGTGACCCTTCCTTCATACACTGGCTGAAATTCTCCAGATGCGTTTCGAATGATTTTCGTGGCTGGCCAAACGACGTCACCGGGAACAAGGCTTTTAGAATCTGACGTAACGGCGATGCTGGTTGGAGTTTCGACGCCTTTATGCTGTTCCTTTCGCGGATAGAAGTGCCAATGATTGCCCTTAGAGTCAGGTTCGACGGACACGTCAGCTGTGACTTCAACGACCACTTTCGAACCTGGCATCACAGGGGAATTGTCAGCCAACGCTGCTGACAGCGTGACCGGACTTTCATCCGACAGCGCCACTGCGGCGTTCAGGCCGAAGAAACCAGCGGCCAACAACAACGCCGCGGCAGGGCGGAATCGATTCCTGATGCTGGTCTGGGGCAAATTCAAGTGCGCAATCATGACGGTGCAATGTTAAGAAAGGCGATCGGTGAACTATTGTAACCGTTCACGACATTTTGAGAATGACAGCTTAAACCACAGATGGACACGGATGAACACAGATTGACTGTTGATTTCTATCTGTGCAAATTTGTGTTTATCTGTGGTTGCTTGCGCAGGTTTCGTTCTGAGGCGTGAACGGTTACGAACTTTCGTCGGGCAACAAATTTTAGCGAACGCACGGATTGTAGATCTCGCCGGGTCGTCATTATAATCCATTTTGAGGCGAAGTCCCAGTTCGTGGCAAGACGACGTCGCTTGATCCGCCATCGTATTCTCTGTTCTCCATCGACAAAAGGAGTCGACATTCATGATCAGGCAATGTGCCGTTTTGACTCTTGCACTTTGCGGTTGCGCATGTACCGTCAATGCTTCGGAGTTCGAAGCTCCGGTGATGGTGAAAGCGGGTGATAAAGCCGTGCGCGTTGAAAGCCCGGGTTATGCCGCCCCGTGCTGGGCTGACGTCGATCGTGATGGGAAGAAAGACTTGCTGGTCGGTCAATTCAACGGCGGCAAAATTCAGGTCTACCGAAATCTGGGTGACGGTCAATTTGCCGATGGAACCTGGCTGCAGGCCGGTGGAGTGGCGGCAACCGTGCCCGGCGTGTGGTGATGCACGTCATCAACTCCACAGTTTGTGGACCTCAATGGTGACGGTCATGCGGACATTCTGTCCGGTTCGTACTCGCGCCATGAAGAAACGATGGCAGGACTGTTTCAAGTCCTGTGGGGCAACGCCGAAGGTCAGTTCAGCCCGGCAGCCACACTGAACGGCACGGACGAAAAGCCGTTGATCATCTCGGCCCCGGAAACGTCCGCAGGTTACGACAGCGACCTCGATCGGATTTGCACCCGTCCGGTGGCAATTGACTGGGACGGAGACGGCAACCTCGATCTGGTCTCGGGCAACTTCGGTGGAACGTTCTGCATGTTTCGTGGTGAAGGGCAGGGGAAGTTCCAGCCCACTTCCGAACTGCTGATGATTGGAAACGACGTGCTGCGGATTACCGGCCATCACAGTGACCCCTTCTGCATCGACTGGGACAAAGACGGTGACGTGGATCTGTTGAGTGGATCCACGAACGGCGGGGTTCAATGGGCGGAAAACACAGCCGGTGCGGGAAAACTTCCTGAACTCAAAGCGTTCGTCGCATTGATCGAACCCGGTCCTCAAACTGGCCAGGGCGAAATGCTCAAGGAATCCGAACTCATTGCGCCAACACGTTCGACGCGGGTCTGGGTCGATGACATCAATGAAGACGGAAAATTTGACATTCTGGTCGGCGACAGCACCACGTTGACGTCTCCGGCAGATGGATTGACTGATGAGGAGTGTAAGGCGAAGGAAGTGGAATGGCAGTCGAAAATGGAAGACTTGTCGAAGAAGCTGAATGCTGCTGAAGAAAACGCTGATGCTGCGGAATCTGAAAAAGTACTTGCGGAATACAATACGCTGTTCAGGACGCTTTATCAGGAACGCGATGCGTTCATTAAGGAAGACAACACAGGGTTTGTCTGGCTGTATCTGCAGAAGTAAGTATACACATAATTCTTTGGCTCTCCGCGATTCCTGTTGAGCAACACTTGTGAGCGGCAAGGCGCTAGCCGCCGGTCTGCTGGAAATCACCGGCGGCTAGCGCCTTGCCGCTCACATCACACAACTTTCAGCTGGAGTGGCGGAGAACCAATTCTTTTCAAGGAGTTTCCAACATGCGAATCAGGATCGTTTTGTGTACCGTGCTGGCGACATCGTGTTCGTCCAGTTTCGCCGCAGAAGACACCGTGCCGACGTTTCATGCCCCGGTGCAGTTGATGGCGGGTGATTCCGCGATGGGCGAGGGAATTCTTTACCCCTCCCCAAAAATGCAGGATCTGAACGGCGATGGGGTTCCGGAAATGCTCATTGGTGATCTCCGCGGTCAGTTGCTGGTCGCCGAACGTCAGGGCAGTGGGGATTCCGTACAGTGGTCGGAATTGAAACCATTGGAAACAGCCGATGGCAAACCCATCAAATTTGACAACTGGTGATGCATCGGAATGGCTCCACAGTTTGTGGACTTCAACGCTGATGGAAATGTCGATATTTTTACGGCAACGTTTGATGGTTCGCCTCACGTTGCCTTTGGCAGCCCGGAAGGATTCCAGGTTCCTCAACGAATCATGGATGCGAATGGTGAACGAGTTCTCCTGACGCAGTTCTGGAATTACGAATCAAAGGAATGGGACGACACAGATCGTACCATTGATTCAAACTCCGACGGCCAGCTGCATTGCATTTCAGCACTGGCATTCGACTGGGACGACGACGGCGACTTCGATTTGCTGCTGGGTGACAAGAACAAAGGGCGTTTATTCCGGCAGATGAACGAAGGCACGAAAACGGAGCCCGCATTCACCGGGAAGAACATTCCGGTTCTCGCCGGCGAGGCACCATTTGAGCTTAACGGCGGAATGACGGCTCCCTACCTCGTTGACTGGGACGCCGACGGACGTACGGACCTGGTCTGCGGAAGTTTTGGAGATTCCTATGGCGACGCAGCAGGTGGTGCAGTTTATTGGTATCGTAACACTGGTAAAATTGGTGCTCCCGAGTATGCAAAGCCCGTGAAACTCATTGAACCCAGCGCGAAAGGTCAGGCGACGGCGACGCGACCCGACAGCGGGCTTTACGTCGATGTCGTGGATTACAACGGTGACGGTTCACTCGACCTCGTCGTGGGCGGCTATTCCCATTGGACGCCTGAGCAAAAGGCACTGACGGAAGACGAACTCAAGCAAGTTGCAGATCTTGAAGTTAGGCTCGCTGACTTGCTGAAGAGCATCAAGGAGTTGCGATCGAAAGTGCTGCTGGAAACGCAGGACCTCTCAAAAGACGAAAGAAATGCAAAACTGCAGGAACTTTACGGCACGGACGAGTATCGTCAGCAGACGACGGAGTACTCCAAGCTGTTACAAGAAATGGAGAAGGTCAATCCGGACAAACGCGAAGCGTTTGTCTGGTTGTATCTGAGGGATCAGTCGCAAACGGATTGATGGCACTACTACGGATCGACTGCGTCTGCGGGTGATCAGGAGTCAGAATATGATCGATGATCAACCAAACCTGCCAACACGCCGCCGCCTGATTCAGGCGATGGGCGGAGGAATGGGATCGCTCGGGCTGTTGTCTCTGATCAATTCCGCAGCCAAGGGCGAGCTTCAGGCTGCGCACGTTCCGGCGAAAGCGAAGCGCGTGATTCAGTTGTTCATGAACGGAGGGCCGTTTCATGGAGATCTGTTTGACCCGAAACCTCAACTGCTGAAATTCGCTGGCCAGCGTCCGGCGGAGGCGAATCTTCGCACGGAACGCCGCACTGCAGGTCTGATGCCGTCGCCCTGTCGTTTTCGTCCGGCGGGAGAATGCGGCGTACCGGTGAGCGATCTGTTGCCGCTGACCGCACGATGCATCGACGACATGGCAATTATTCGTTCCACATTTACCGACAATCCCAACCACGGCCCTGCTCTGCTGCTCATGAATAACGGCACGATTTTGCCGACGCGGCCCAGCATGGGATCATGGCTGTCGTATGGATTGGGCAGCGAGAATGCGAATCTTCCGGCGTACGTTGTCCTGTGTCCAGGCAAGCCTGTCCGGTTTTCGATTCTCTGGACGAGCGCTTTCCTGCCGGGGTCTCATCAGGGAACCTACATCAATCATCGCGATCCTGTTCCCGACAAGCTGATCCCGTTTCTCCGGAATTCTGACGCTTCACGAGCCGATCAGGTGGCACAGGTTTCTCTGATGACACAACTGAATCGACTGCATCTGGAACGCAGCGGCCCGGATGGACAACTGGAAGGCCGATTGCAGGCGATGGAAACGGCATTTCGCATGCAATTCACGGGCACAGAAGCGTTTGATCTGCAGCAGGAGTCCAAAGCAACTCGTGAATCGTACGGAGAAGGCCATTTTGCCAACGG
>CAZFDW010000229.1:0-10001 GCA_964517865.1 uncultured Chitinophaga sp. | reverse complement strand
GGCTAGCGCCTTGCCGCTCACAAAAACAGCGGTCATCAGACAGACTCCTAAACGATCTGTACCACCGAGCGTCCTCGATCACAAATTTGTCGGTTTATTTTGCCCGCGAATCACGCGAATGGGCGCAAATAATTGAATTCTTTGACTCTTGTTCAGTGCCTTCATTCGCGGTTATTCGCGCAATTCGCGGCTTGGAAAAGGGGTCAGGAACCAATAGTGCGGAGCACCCGTTGGGCCATTTGGCTATTGGTCGCTGACCCCTTTTCCAAGCCCCGGCAAACTACGGAGCGGCCTTCGTTTCAATCGCGGGAGCGACGGATTCCATAAACGCAGCCTGTCCACCGACCACCGGCAGCGTGATTGATGTGGCGTCAAGGTCGATGGTGAGTTCGGTTCCAGGGTCCGGCCAGAGCGTGAAGTCCCGATCACTGGAAAAGATCATGAGTCCGATTTTCGCGCCCTTGGCAATGACCTGGTCATCCGGTTGGAGATCAAACGTCAGATCATAGAATTGCCCCGGCACGAGCGGTTCGCTTTCCGTTAATGAACGATGATTTTGCGGATCCGCCCAGCCGCGCGTGATCACATCGTCCGTGATGCGTTTGCTGTCGGTCCACGGAAGTGAGACGAGCCAGACTGAAAGATTAGCCGCTGGCTTGCTGCTCGCCAGTCGAATTGACAACTTCGCAGTGCCGGAAAGATGTAATGGCCCCGTCAGCTCGGGCGTGGCAAATAACAGTCGATGATCGGTCCATTCCGCTTTCGCCAACGCAGCTCCGCTGAACGAAAAATTGTCGATGATTCTTCCGTTGCCCTGGCCACGGCAGGCGTCCGCCTGCAGGCGGCCAACCTGTGATCCGCCGTTGATCGGATGCAATGTCACGCCGACTGCTTCCGGATGCGGATAGTCTGGATACGATGTTCCGTCCCTGCCTTCGACTTCTTCGCGCACGATCCATGCTTTTGGACTTTTCTCAACACCATTTTCAACGCCGTACAGGTAGCGAGTGAACCAGCGATTCATCTGCCTGAGCGGTGGAGGTCCGCCGTGACCACCCTGATGCATGTAAATCTGCACGGGAAGTCCTTTCGCCTTCGCAGCCTCATAAATTCGCACGCTGTGTTCGGGCATGACGTTCCAGTCATTGAATGCATGTGACATCAGGAGTGCAGCTTTCATCGGGCCAAGATCATTCAGATAGTCTCGTCCGGCCCAGAACACATTGTAGTCGCCCGAAACGCGATCGAACCCTTCCGCCATTTCCTTGTCGCGTACATTGCAGTCGCAGTGCTTGCGCAACTTCGGATCTCCGCTGTTGACGAAGTTGTAGAGCACATCAATGTCCTCACCCATGTAACCACCGGGATGGCGAACAAGGCCATGAGATCGATAGTAATGATAATATGATGTGTTCGGAGCCACCGGAATGATGGCTTCAAGGCCGTCCACGCCGGTCGTTGCAGCGGCAAGCGGAATGGTTCCGTTGTATGATGTGCCCGTCATGCCGACTTTGCCGGTACACCAGAATGCGGCAACTCGTTCATCGCCGTCGGGTGTTGTGTAGCCATTGGTGCGACCGTTGAGCCAGTCAATGACGGCTTTCGGCGCGAGCGATTCATTATCGCCACCGATTGTCGGACATCCCTGCGATAACCCCGTACCGGGCGACGAGGAATGCACGACGGCAAATCCGCGGGGAACCCAGTCACCAACCTGCGATTCCGAAATTGTCGGTCGCAGGCTCTGCTGTTCAATCGCGGCCGGCGTCACATGCTTTGGAGGCTGAGCACCAACTTCCTGTCGCGGGCTCCAGAAATACTGCGCCTCGTTGGTGCCGGTGCCGGCATAGTACGGACTGGATTCGTAGACGACGGGCACTTTCAGACCTTCTGTATCGGTTTGTTTCTGACGTGTCACATCAACGTGCATCCGATCCAGTTTGCCGTTACCGTCGGAATCAAATTCCGTTTCAACCCACAGATCGTGTCGAATCCAGCCCTGATTGAATGCTTCGACGACCTGGGCCTCGCCATCTTTGAAGACAGGCTTTGCGGGAGAAGCTAATTCGTCGGCCACTGTCGATGCCGAGATGAAAGAAACGATGCAGAGAATAAGTACTCGGCTGAACATTGTTCGCTTTCGTTGGTGAGCGGCTGGGCGTCAGCCCTCCGTGCTATGATTTCCGTCTCAATAAATTTTTAATCATTGGATGGTCCACGGACTCTGTGACTATTCCAAATGACGCCCCTGTCGAGGAGGGATTCCCTGAGTCGCCAACGGGCGTGGCGGAGGAGCGCCCAACTCAAATCGTTTCAGAAACGCCGGTCGATCACGACGGCCTCCACGAGTGTAATCGTTCCAGAGTGTTTCTGCGACGGTTTGAGGCACATGCTGATCGTCCGAAGTCAGAAATTCAAATAACCGCTCGAACAGTCGAATGAGCGAAATTCCGTGCCGGCGATGTTCCCGTTCGTATAACCAATCGGAGAACCGCAGCAGGCGCTCAAATGCGGATGTCTGATCCTCGATCATCAGGCGCAATGTCGCCTGGAAATTTCCGCTGTTTCCGATCAGGTCCCAGTACCTTGCAAAGCGTCGCAGGCGATGCAGTGTGTCAAAGTTCAGCAGGCGATTGCTGAGGATTTCGAAGGGCGGAGACGGACTGTAGATCATCTGCCACTCATCATCGTGCCGCACTATCGGCGTTCCCTTCAATCGTTTCAGAATGCCGACCTGAATCTCCTGCGGTCGGAGTGCGAACAGCCGGTCAAAACCATGTCCGAAACTTTCCAAAGTCTCACCGGGCAGGCCAACAATCAGATCGGCATGAATATGCACGCCGGAATGGTCACGCAGAAACCGAAAATTTTCTTCCAGCTTCGCGTTATCCTGAGGACGACTGATGAGCTGACTCACGTCTTCATTGAATGACTGGACGCCAATCTCAAACTGCAGCACACCCGGCGGAAATCTCACAATGAGTTGACGCAGCGATTCCGGCAGCCGATCCGGAATCATTTCAAAGTGCAGAAACAGACCCGGCTCACAACGATTCAGAAAGAACTGCAGGATCGCCCGGCTGACACGCAGATTCAGATTGAACGTGCGATCCACAAATTTGAACTGCCGTGCACCGCGATCAAACAACGTCTGCATTGCCGTCAGAAACTGCTCAAGGTCAAACAGCCGAACGGGAATCTCCAACGCTGACAGACAAAACTCGCACGTAAACGGACAGCCCCGCGACGCTTCAACGTAAATCACCCGATGCGCAATGTCTTCATCGGAATAGAGATCATACGGCAACAGAATCTGATCCAGTTGCGGCACCGGGGCGTGGATAATTTTGGGGACACGAGTGACATTCAGCGACGACCCGGCCAAAGATGCAGCGGACGAGAGCAGCAGTTGCGCGCACAATTCACGAAACGCATGATCGCCTTCGCCAGTAATGACGTAATCAGCGAGCGCAATAATGGCCTGGCCGTCCGTATCGTAACTGACCTCCGGACCACCCAGCACAACAATCGTTTGCGGTCGGACACGTTTCAGATCCGCGATCAATCGAGTCGTCTGTTCGACATTCCAGATGTAAATCCCAAAGCCCACGATACGAGGTGAATGTTCCAGAATCGCCGACAGCATATCGACGGTATTGTCGTTGGCCGTGAATTCCAGCAGCAGTGTCTGCGGCCTCAATGCACCCATGTTTGCCAGCAGATATCGCAGACCAAACGAACTGTGGCTGTATCGAACGTTCAAGGTGGAAAGGACGATGTCAGCCAAGAACAGAGACTTTCAAAGGTCACGACGGAAAATCAGATCTGTTGTTTCAAGACAATCCTGACCAGTAATTTCTGCCCATTTCCTCAGGCCATCGGACGCGAAGCAAGGGCGATAAATTTCCAGCCGACGAGATACCATCCCTTGCCATACGGATCGCACCAGCGAACTTCAGATCTCAGAATCACCGATGCGCCCTGCGTACTGTGGATTTCCAGTGTTGCCAATGAACCTACGCCCATCGGCACACTGCAGATAATCCCGATGCCCTGAGCCGACATGTCTTTGGAAAAGGCCGACAGACTGAGGCCGTGTGGGACATGAATCTGTACGGGCCGCACAAACGAATGACGTGGCTCCGTCCGTCGCTCCGACAATCGCGAACGCTGAATTTCGGACAGCAGTCGATCAATTTCTTCCTGCATTTCTATTTCCTTTCGCATACTCAACGATTCAATCACGCAGGCAAATATGACTTCGCTGCGATTCCAGTGTATCGGGGTAGTCCGATCGCGCATGAACGCCACGGCTTTCGCGCCGTTCCAATGCTGCTGCCGCCATCGCCCGTGCAACCAGCATCATATTCTGAAGTTCCCAGCCGGCAGGATCGACAAGCTCACGACGACAAACATAATTCGCCCAAAAATCGAGTTGCTGCCGAGCGGCCACAAGGTCCTGTTCATTCCGACTGATACCAACATTGCGCCACATCAGACTGCGCAGTGAATTGCGAATGTCGGTCAGGTCAAGTGGGTCGTCCATACGCGACTTTGATGTCATCGACGGCGATTCCAGTCGCGGCGCTGTGAAGTTGTCCGGCTGACCCAATGCCGCCAGTGAAGCATTCTGACCACAGCGCAGTCCAAACACAACGCCCTCCAGAAGACTGTTGCTCGCCAGTCGATTGGCTCCGTGCAGCCCGGTTGAAGTGACTTCACCGGCCGCCCACAAACCCGGCAATGATGTGCGCCCGTCGGCATCGGTGGTGACGCCGCCAACCATGTAATGGGCGCCAGGCCGAACCGGAACTTTGTCCTTTGTCAGGTCCAGTCCAAAGTCGGTACAGACCTGACCGATGTGCGGAAATCGATGTCTTACATGATCTGCCGGAATCGACGACAGATCCAGATAGACGCAGGGATGGGATGTTTTCGCCATCTGTTGCGTGATCGCCTGGCTGACAACATCGCGTGGAGCCAATTCACCGGCGGGGTTGTAGTCCTGCATAAAACGATGACCGTTGCAGTCCACCAGATGCGCGCCTTCCCCACGGACGGCTTCCGAAATGAGATACCGTGAACTGCCCGCGATGTACAGCACCGTCGGATGAAACTGCATGAATTCCATATCCCGCAGTTCGCAGCCCGCGCGCAGGGCAACGGCGTGTCCGTCGGCCGTTGCAATCTGCGGATTTGTGGTTTCGCGATACAAAGCCCCGGCACCGCCGGTGCAGAGAATTGTCTGCTTGGCCCACACAAATGTCCGGCCATGATTTGGATTCCATACCAAAGCTCCACGACAACTGCCTTCGTGAGACAAGAGATCGATGGTAAATGTCTTTGGCCAGATATCGATATGGTCTGCCTCACTGGCACGACGATTCATGGCCCGCATGACTTCCTGACCAGTGGCATCGCCCAGCGCGTGGGCTACACGCGGGTGACTGTGACCGCCTTCAAGTGTCAGTGCCAGCTCACCATCGACTCTGTCGAATTCTGCACCGTAAGTGATCAGGTCGCGAATGCGTTGCGGCGCTTCGCGGACGACCAGCTCCACAATATCCTGATGGCACAGTCCTTTTCCCGCAGCCACTGTATCTGCCACATGGTTTGAAAAATCATCGAGTGGATCGAGAACACCAGCGATGCCTCCCTGAGCATATGCGCTGTTGGATTGCTGTAAAGAATCTTTCGTGATCACAACGGTCCGCAACGATCGATCCACTGCCAATGCCGCCCGGATGCCAGCGATCCCGCCACCAATGATCAGCACGTCGGTATACAGATGCGGCACCCGTTTTGGATCAAACGGCACCAGATAGCGTCGCAGTGTCGGGACATGAATTGTTCGCGGCTGCATGAAGTTGTTTCGACTGGAATTCCAAAGTGTTCGAACGGTAGAGTGCCTGCAGTATTATACAAAGTGAGATGCAATTAATGCGTGATTCTGGTCAGCAACTCAAAAATTTACAGCGGCCGCGAAAGCCGGGTTCTTCAGCCAAGCATCGCAATCATCAAATGCTCAATCCTGGACCAGGCTTCTGCCGCCGTGTCACCACCGACCTCGATTTCTCTGTTTGTCCGATTCAACCGCTGTGAGGTCCTCATCAGTTCCCCCGGCCGCAGGATGATACGGGCAAACGAATTCTGCGCGATCACTGACCCTGGATCTGTCGGGTGCCACTCAGTTTCGTCACTTCCGGTATCCCGCACGTAATGCATAATCTCATTAAACAACCGCTTATCTGCCGCCGATCCCAGGCTGCAGATCTCCAGCCGCAGAGGACGACGTACCAGGCGATTGTGCAGCCCCGCGATAGAAACATTCAGAGTCGGATGAACCATGTCTGCCGCAACTTCGATCGCCGGTTCAAGTACAAATCGTCGATACCACATCGCCGGATGAGGAACTACCAACTGAGGCACGTTTGAAATCCGGTCGCCGTACAGGATCAGATCGAGGTCCAGCGTGCGAGGCCCCCAGTGGCGAGTGCGAACTCGGTGGAACATCGCCTCAATCTTATGCAGAGACCGCAATAATTCGTCGGGACCCTGATCGGTGTGCAGCACAGCCGCCGCATTCAGGAATTCCTGACCTGCGTCCGCACCAACCGGGCGCGTCTTTATCGCGCGGCTCATTTCGACGTCGCTGCATCCGAGCAACTGTAACTGCCCTAGCGCGTCTTTGAAGACCTGTTCTGAAATCTGCAGGTTGCCCCCAAGGGCGATCAGACACTCATCCAAAGCCACCACTCCGAATCAAAACCGAGGCGGCTGTATTGTAATGCCATGTTCGGAAAATCGAGGCAGCAAACTCGAGGGCAGGAAGAAATATTCCGTCAGCGGGAAACCAGCGATATGTCGTACAAGATCAGGAGTTGGTAATGTCGTCCCTGATATTTGCCCACCACCCACCCACTCCGCCACCGACTGACGTCACACCGAAGATGATTGCCACAAGGATCAGAGCCAGCATCACGGCGTATTCTACCGCAGTGGTGGCGTCATCAGAGCGGAGGAATTTTTTGACAGCTGAGATGGCTCTCATGGAGATTTATCCAAGAGGAAATACTGGAAACGTTGCCACCTCAACCCTAGATCGAATCTGGAACCGTCTCCCGGAATTTATAGACTTTGATCAGCGATCCTGCCTGGCCTCTCACAAAATACTCTATACAACTGACAGAAACCGCAAAATCATCACCGCGACCAGACACTCATGTCCGATTACTCCACACGACTCAATGCTCGTATCAGAGTTTTGAAAACGCCTGCACTGGTGGGAATTGATCCACGCTGGGATTTGTTGCCCTCCTCAATCAAAGCACTTGCAGAATCAAAATCTGCAAATCGCTGTGAACGAGATGCCTGGGCGTTTGAAGCGTTTTCGAAGCAGTTGATCGACATTGTGGCCCCGCTTGTTCCAGCCATCAAACCACAAGTTGCTTTTTTCGAACAGCTGGGAGTCTCTGGATTCACGGCTTTGCATTCCGTGATGCACTACGCACGTCGGGCAGGACTCATCGTGATTGCTGATGCCAAACGCGGCGACATCGGATCCACAGCAGAAGCATACGCTGACGCCTGGCTGGCAGGTAACGATCCGGATGCAGCAGCCTGGCCAGCCGATGCGCTTACGATCAACGCATATCTGGGCACGGATTCGTTGCAGCCGTTTGTAGATCTTGCTCACCGCCGTGGAGCAGGACTTTACGTGCTGGTCCGCACGAGCAATCCCGGTGCGGCAGAATTTCAGGACCGCGAATGTGACGGACAGCCCCTCTTCGAAGTCGTAGCCCGCACTGTACAGAGGCTGAGTGAAAGAACTCGCGCGGCCGAACACGTCTTCGGATGTGTCGGTGCTGTCGTCGGTGCCACATGGCCGACGCAACTGCAGAAACTTCGCAGTCAAATGCCCGCCGTTCCACTGCTGATCCCCGGTTACGGAGCCCAGGGCGGAACGTCGTCCGACACAGCCGGTGCCTTCAATCCAGATGGGCTTGGTGCGGTTATCAACAGCTCGCGCGGCATTAACTTCGCATGGAAACGTGCACCCTATGCAGAACAATTTGGCGAAGCCCGGTGGGAGGATGCCATCGCCGCCGCCACACGCGACATGATCGCTGACCTTGCTCAACATACGCCAGCTGGCAGGATTTGAGCGGCACACGGCACTATGTCGAGGCTCTTCATGCGCCCGGACGTGCGGCAGCCCACCGGTCCTAAGCCACCTTCATCGAGACAACATATGTCGTCAGTTTCAGTCGTCAGTTTCGGCAGCACGTCGCGCCAACGCTGGGAAAACGCCGACTGTGCCTCAGGGGACTGCCTGTCCATTTGTAAAACTGCTTCCGGGAATCGGATTCGAGACGCCGCTTCAGCCATTTGCCGCCAACCGCAGTACCGTACTCTTTCTGCGGAGCAGTTCTGACGCGCGCTTCTCAATTTCAGATTCTCGAAGGCTCAACCGTCCATGTCCCGCGATTTTTATAATCTGGACGAACTCGTACTGCGAATTGGCAGAGATCGTCGTCAGGTCGAAAAACTTGTCAACCGAGGCATCATTCCTGGGAGACGGGTTGGTGGCGACTGGCGATTTCACGAGACTGAGATTACGCACTGGCTGGAACAGGATCTTCGAAGTCTCGATGATCAGGGCCTGGCACAGTTGGAACAGTCTCAACAATCCGGCGATCAGAAGTCGCAAAGTCCCATCGCAGGGTTATTACATCCGGAGACCTGCGAAATTCCGCTCGACGCCGGAACTCGACCAGCCGTTTTACAGGCATTAATCGAGGTCGCAGGTCGCACATGGCAGGTTTGGGATCCAGCATCGATCCTGAAGGCGGTTAAGGAACGCGAAGACGTAATGTCAACGGGATTCGAGAATGGCATCGCAATCCCGCACCCAAGAAATCCGCTGCCCGATGCTGTCGGCCAGTCAATCATCGCGTTCGGAAAAACACTGTCCGGAATACCGTTTGGCGCACCGGGACGACGGCTCACCGACATATTCTTTCTGGTGCTTGCGAAGGATGCATCCACACATCTCCAGATTCTGGCCCGCCTCGGTCGGCTAATTCAGCGCAATGGTTTCGTTGACGATCTACGCCAAACCGAATCGGGACTTACGGCATACGAGCTGATCGTCCGCACCGACGAGCAAGTCGGAACGTGAGCCAGATTAGACAGGACTCACATCGACCGCTTGCGCTCAAAACACCACAATTCGCGATGGGCAAGCGCCGGCTTACCGGCAGGTGAGATTATTCGGCACGCAGTTGAACGAATGTGCCATCCTCAATCGAGCGCGTCTCACGATTGCCGTTTCCTGACAGGCAGCGCGCGCAAAAAAGAAAGCGGTCACCGATTTCTCAGCGACCGCTTTCGATATAAACAGATTGAGTTTGTGAGTGGAATTCTCTCTGATGAATCGTTTCAATAGTTTATCAACGAATCAGATTCGTCAATGGATATCCTTAGAAAGGAGGTGATCCAGCCGCAGGTTCCCCTACGGCTACCTTGTTACGACTTAGTCCCAATCACGAAGTTCGCCCTAGGCACCTGCCTCCTTACGGTTAGCACAGCGACTTTAGGCGCCCCCCGCTTTCGTGGCTTGACGGGCGGTGTGTACAAGGCTCAGGAACATATTCACCGCAGTATAGCTGACCTGCGATTACTAGCGATTCCAGCTTCATGCAGGCGAGTTGCAGCCTGCAATCCGAACTGAGCGGCGCTTTTTGAGATTAGCTCCCCCTCGCGGGTTCGCTGCCCTTTGTACGCCGCATTGTATGACGTGTGCAGCCCTGGACATAAAGGCCATGATGACTTGACGTCGTCCCCACCTTCCTCCGGTTTGACACCGGCGGTCTCCTTAGAGTCCCCAACTGAATGCTGGCAACTAAGGACAAGGGTTGCGCTCGTTAAGCGACTTAACGCGACGTCTCACGACACGAGCTGACGACAGCCATGCAGCACCTGTGCATGTTCCACCCGAA
>CAZFDW010000228.1:9559-10048 GCA_964517865.1 uncultured Chitinophaga sp. | reverse complement strand
GAGTCAGTGAATGCGTCCTCCGATTCTTGATCGCGAAGAGTATATCGAACAGGCATATTTCTTTCGTGTGTATCGCGAACGATTGCAGGAGAACGTGCCATCACAGGAAATCCTGCAAACCATTCAGGAAGAAATTCTGGCGACCACGCGGTTGCCGATGGCGATCGATTTTCTGCGGACGGAGATCCTGCACAGTGGTCGCATCAGTGACGCCATGCAACGGCTGCCCCACTATTTTGCTCCATTTCAGGCGTTTGTCATACGACGTGCTGAAGATGATGAATCCCGCTTCGAACAGGTTATTGCGTTGAAAATTCTGGAAAGCGAATCTGCCTATCGCGCCCGGACCCCGACGCCATCCGGGATGTTCGTGTACCAGTTTGAGTGCATCGCCCGCAACCGCCTTGGTTACACGGAAGGCCTGAGAGCGATGGCGCAGGACCCGCTGTACTCCGACGACTGGACGCGATGGATTATGCGTCTGAGCAA
>CAZFDW010000228.1:0-9549 GCA_964517865.1 uncultured Chitinophaga sp. | reverse complement strand
CAACGAACTGGGCAGCAAGGAACTGTCTGAGACTGTTTATCTGGCATCTCAGCATTTCCACAATCGTCGCACGACACGCGGCACGCAGAACACGGCCGAGTCCGAAGTGAACGCCACGCCAGTTCCAAAAATGCTGTTCGGTGATCAGGAAGGCCGCATCGCCAGGGCGAACATCGGACGCGACCCGTTGTACTTTTTCGCCGCTTTGCAACGTCAATTGGACTATCCAGCGGTGCCTCGGTCTCAACGTACTGATGACACGCAGAAACTGCCCGCATTTCTGGAGGCACGAATTAATAAACTGGAACAGCGTCTGAAAATTGTGGAAATGGAATCCAAAGGCGGCATCGATTTGAATCAATTCTACAAGAAGTCGGACGCCAACGATGCCGAGTGACTACCGTTGCCCGGGACAAGCAGTGACCCGGCCACGCTGGCCCACCACGGGCGACATCGACTGATCCTGGGCCCACCACGAGGCAACGCCATGATACCGCACGCAGTTGGCATTGGCTCGTTTAACCGCGTGCCCAGCGGGCCGCGTTCCGCTGGCTGGATTCTAACGCGCGGGGCGCTGCCCACGCGGTTAAACGAATGTGCCATCCGCTACCGCGCGCGGTCTAACACGCCCTGACGGCTACGGAGCGAAGGCGATTATTTCGACGGCGTCAGCGGCGTTCCAGACACGAACAGAGCCATCTTCGCCGCCGGAAACAACAAGTGTGCCATCAGGTGTCGTGGCAGCGCGATAGACATAATCGGTGCTGCCCTTGAATTCCCGCGCGGGCTGGCCGTTGCTGGCCGTGTGGAAGAACACACGCTTGTCGCCGCTGCTGCTCACAAATAAATCCTGCATACCCACAAACTGCAGCGACGTCACCTGCCGCGTGTATGTCGCAATTGTCCGGGACTGCTCACCCGTTTCCGCGTTCCAGACTTTGATCGCATTGTCCGCACCAGCACTGGCGAGCGCCGTGCCGTCGCCTTTCCATGAGACATCCATCACATGATGCGTGTGACCTTCGAACGCTCGCACAAATTCGCCGCTGGCGACGTTGAACACTTTCACAAACTTGTCGGCCGCTGCCGATGCCAGAAATTTGCCGTCAGGAGAGAATTCCAGCCCGTACACGGTGTCACTGTGCGCATCCGGAATCTCTCGCACGAGCGTTGAGTCGCCGACGTTCCAGATTGTGAGTTGACCGGAACGAGAAGCTTCACCGCCACCTGCCGCAAGGAGACTGCCGTCCGGTGAGAACGCCAAAGAGACGACTCGATCCACAAACACCGATTCGCCACCGTCTTCGGAACCACCGAGGACCGCAGTCATCTGCCATTCGGGAAACGCGGATCGTGCGACAATTCTGTTGTCAGCAGTAGCGATCAGTACCGTCGTGGCTGCGGTTTTCATGCTGGATGCCGTTGAACCGAGTTGCGTACCGGGAAGAACATCGATCGCCGCGCCATCCACGGCATTCCAGACTCGAACTGTGCCGGAAGCATCGACAGTGGCCACATACCGTCCGTCACCGATTATTCCGGCAAATGCGGACACGACGGCCCCGGCTGCCGGGACCTTACGTTCTTCCACCACAGCATTTGCCGCAGTTGCTTCAGCAGTTGCGGCTTCGTGCTGTTGCTTTCGTTCGACGCCGCGTTGTTCGGCTCGTCCGATCGCCTGGGTCGCAAATTCCACCGACTTTTTGGCGATGTTGAGATCCGAGTCTGCCTTCGCGAGGGCGTCCTTCGTAGCAACCTCCGCTTTTTCGGCTTCCGTGACGGCTGTCTTCAGAGCTTCATCATCTGTCTTGGCCGCCAGTGCCGTCTTTGCGGCTGCGGTTACGGCAACTGCAGCATCGTATTTTGTTTTAGCCTCTGCCTGTGGCGGAGTCAGTTTTTCGACTTCCGCCTTGGCCTTGGTTTCCGCTTCCTTCTGAGCGACGACTTCCTTATCGTTTTCGTCGATCTGCCCCTTGAGCACGTTGACGCGGGCATCCAGTATCGCTTTCCTCTGTTCGGACTGCTTCAGATGCCGCTGGGCGCTCAGGTCAGCCGTTAAGGCCGCGATCTGCTTCGCATCCTTCGGTGACCACACTGACGCCGTGCTGTCAGCAAGTGCAAATACGGCTCGATCGGTGGCTGAATTGACGTCCAACGCCACAATGTCGGCAGGCAGATCAAAGCGATTCACCTGAGTCGCGTCTTCGACCTTCCAGTTCTGCACAGCGCGTGTTCCGGCGACGGTGAGCAGCACGGAGCCGTGTCCACTGATTTTCTGAATCGGGCCGGCATCGGATTTCATCTCGGCAGCGACGGCGACAACTCCGGTGTCAGCAGTAATCGCGAGCAATCGGACGCTGCCGTCAGCCAGCAGGGCGGCGATTTTTCCGCCGGCCAGTTCGCCGCTGAGTGCCGTGATGGCCGCAGGCAAGGGCTCAGACCGGTACGCAATCTGTAAGTCCGCATTACGCACAACGACAATCTTTGCGTCAGCGGTCGCTGCGACAATCCATTTCGGCTCTGCCTGGAAAATACTGAGTGCCGAAACCGCCTGCCCGTCAAGCGGCACTGCGCCGCGTTCCGCACCTGTCAGCGAATTTGCGACAACCAGCCCTCTTGATGCGACCGCTATGCCAATTTCCAGGCCATCTGAACTTGAAGTCCATGCCTGCACATCGGCTGGTATCGCCCACGATCCTGAATTACCGTGTACATCCCGCCCCCATAGTTTGGCGTTGCGATAGCCGGAAGTTGCGATCATTGGTTCAGTCGGATGAAACGCAATCGCGTGTACATAGTCACGATGAGCCATTCCGGCGAGACCGACACTGCCGGAGGAAACAATCGCGGGATCAATCAGGGAACCGACCGCATCTCGGCGTGCCATGTCGTAAACGCGCACATGATTGCCGCGTCCGGCAGCAATGAAACGTCCCGCGTTGTCGATGTCCAGTGAGTAAACGCCCTGCAGACGCGGGTTGATCGGTTGCCAGTTCATGGCTTTCGTAGTGGTCACAGCGCCGGCTTTGGCACCTTCGATGATCCATTGACGCAGGATCCCCAGTTGATTCGGGTTAAGTTCCTTCGCCTGGCGATCGTTCGGCATCGGCGGCATAACAGGTTCTTCGCCACGACTGGCGAGTTTCAGAAGAAGGCTGTCGTCTGGCTTTTCCGGCACGACTGCGGGTCCTGTGCCACCGCCCTTGAGAATGGCGGCTATGTTTTCGAGGATCAGGTCCCCCTCAGAGACGGTGACATTGTGACACGCGATACAATTGGCTTCCAGGATCGGATAGACATCGCGTTCAAATTCCACCGGACGCCCCAGCGCAACTGCTTCAGTGGCGATTGGTTTCAGTTCGTCGGCAATTGTCGCAGAACAGAAAATCAAAGGGGCAAGGACGGCAAGGGTTGCTATTTTGATCATGGTTTTCGCTTTGTCGCAGTTTGCAGGCTGTCACGGCAGCCGTGCGGTGAAAAGTTCGCGGAAATCAGTTCGATCAGTCCGATCCGTCGGACAGAAAATCAGCATTCTTATTCAACGACCTTGAATGCCACGGGAACATCGGTTGATGCCATGCGCCCATTAAAGTCTCCAGTAGCGCGGATCACAATATTTGCCAGATCTCCAACGGTGGCATCAGCGGCGGCAGTGATTGTGAGTGTGCCTTCAGTCTGATCGGCGGCAACGTCAACTGCGTCCGCCGTCAACCCGGTAACACCCTCCGGCAGCACGAGTGCCAGTTTCAGATTTGCAGCAAAGTTGTTCTTGCGTGCTATGGTCACTTTCACCGGCACCGCGGCACCGCGCTTAATCGCACCCGCGTCCGGAACGGCTGCCGTGAGTTTTGCCGGAGCCGCATGAATCGTGATCACCAATGGTTCCGAGATCACGCGTACATTGACATTATTTGGTTTTGATGCTTCTTCGGCTTTCTTCAATAATTCGTCGGCCGCGGTTTTCACCAGTGTTACAGTTTCCACCGCTTTCTGAGCGACCGTCAGTGCGGCCTGCGATGCTTCCACGTCTTTCGTCTTGTTGACCACCTCAGTTTCCGCGACGGTTTTCTCTTTTGCCTTCGTGGCTTCCATCTCTTTTGTCGCCGCGACCTGTTTTGCGAGTTCCGCCGCACCGTTGTTGAGGGTTTCCAACTTCTTTGCCGCTTCAACTGCTGCCGCCGAGGCTTCTTTGACAGCTTGAATCGCCACGTTGATTTCATCCACTGAACTGTTCACTGTTGTATTGACGGTTGCCAATTTCGTCTGGACCGATGCCAGAGCTTCGATGGATGTTTGCTGCTCAGCCACCGCCTTCGCAAAGTCGTCTCGCAGCTTTTGCTGTTGGGTCGCATACGCTGCGAGTTCCGCATTGATTGTGTTCACCAGTTCTGTCAGCGTCACCACTTTCTGTTGCGCTTCCTTCAATCCGGCGTCGGCTGTTGCGACTGCGGATTGTTGCGCAGCAACGGCAGCTTCGGCTTCGGTGACTTTGGTTTTCGCGCGATCAGCCTGCCATGGATTGCGGCGATATGGCACAGCCGATGTGCCCTGCACCAGAATTGTGCTGGTTGATGGCGGTGCATTTTCCTTAATATAGATTCGTGCAACAATGCGTGTCTGCCCAGGTTCAATCGCCACATTCGGAGCGTCAACTTCGCCGGGAATCCCATAAAAGCTCAAATCAACTTTCCCGTCAAATCCGTTACGTTTTTCAATGCGAACAGGAACCAATAACTGTTGATCCTGACTGTATTCAGTATTCATCGCATCGACCAGAATTGTAAATGGCTGTTCATCTTTCATGACGCCGGCGACAAGTGACTCTGTCAGACGGGCCGTGCGCGGCAAGCCGTTGATGGGATCGTGAATCAATGTCGCGACATGTGCCACATGTTTGATCGCAGCGTCTGCGCTGCCACTCTGTCCAACGATACTGATCGGTGCAATCTGTTCCGCTGCGTCGATCGCGGCGGTCAACACGAGCTTTGCAGTGGTTTGCCCTGGCCCGATCACGGATGGTCGGCAGGTGATCCCTGCGGGAAGATTCTCCGCCGTCAGTTGAATGGCATCGGCATGACCATCACGGCGATACGCATACACGGCCAGTTCGTAGTTTGCGCCTTTGCGGAGACTCACCGCGCCGCTGGTCGCCGGGGCTTTGCCGTCTGCAGACGGAAACGCATCAAATACGACAAGCCTGAAGTCGGCCTTTGGAGGTCTCACGGACAGCCGATAACTGAGCCGGGGATCGCCACGTGTATCGCCGTAGCGGTCACGCAGCCGAATGCGGTACGTGCCATCTTCCGGCACGTCCAGACGAAAAGATGGATCATCGCTGAGTGTCGGCAGATCCGCTCCGCCGGGGTTCTGTTTGTCATCATCTTCGGTGGCGAGGCGGTTGTACGTCACGGTTCCGTCCGCGTTTGTAATCACTCGTTCGATAAACAGCAGCGGATCGGCGATGGAACCCAATCGCTGTGCGAATACTTCCGCGACCCATGCTTCGCCCTTTTTTGCATCGAAGCGAAAAATGTCTTCGTCGGATCGTTCGGCAAACGCGCCTGTCGCTTCGAACGGAGGCATCGCGGGTTGCTCAGGAGTCTCAGTCGCTTCGGAAATGGGCGCACGATCCGCCCGGCCAATTCTGACGAGATTACCACCGACCGAATTCCACCAGAATGAATCTGCAAAGGCGGCCGTCGCGGCCGCACCGACAGGATTGTGGTCGATACCCGGGTCGATCGTCATTTGCTGTTGAAATACGGGTTGCCCGTTCAACCTGCGTTCCGTCGGGAGCCCATTCGGCAGATGGCGACCGTAGACGGTTACGGAAGTTGGTTCATTCGTGACCACGAATACGGGACTCACCCAATCCACCAGCGGGCGGGAATCGAGCGACAGTCGATACACAAATTGATCGCCGCCACCGTAAACCGCATCCTGCACACGGACAACCACCTCTTCGTCCTGAGCAGCAGTAAACACAAGTGATGCTTCCTGCGCGAGGATTCTGCGAGATTCAGAAAGGCGGCGACCAGACGCATTAAACAGTTGGAGCATCGGCTGGAGCGGTGAATCAATCTTCTCAGCTTCTGAGCGCACGACCAGAGTTTGTCCGGCCTTGACTGAGACTCGATAGAAATCTACATCCGTGGCACCATTCGCGCGGGCATTGATGATAGTTTCCATCGTCACCGGCGTCGCCTGACCCGGCGTGTTGTTTGGTTCGATCTCGGAAGCTTCCGGCAGCGAATCAACGCGAAACATGCGAGGATTGCTGATACCGAACAGGCCGCGAACACGTACGTCATACAGTCCGACCGGAACATCAGCAGCGACGGTGACCGCGAACGTATTGGCAACCGGATTGCCATTCGCGTCGAGCTTCTGCACAGCGGTGATCCCGGGATGAGCGAAGACCATTCCGTCAAGCTCATCCAGATCTGTGCCGCCACCAACCGCCAGATCGACCGTGGTGCCTTGCTGTCCGCCCGGTGGGAACACAGACGTGATGCGAGTTTGCGGAAGCTGTGCGAAAGCCTGTTGGCCTGTGATGGTCACAACAGCGGCGAGAAAAAATCGAATCCCAGTCATACAGCTGGTTCCCGGGAAGTGTGATGAGGCGGGGCGGGTGGAGGGAAGGGCTTACTGCTGATTTGCAATGAGATTCAATGGTTGAACTGAAACTCTTTCGTGTTGATCAGCGCCCAGACGATGTCTTCAAAACCGCCGCGAACGTTGGCTTCGTGGCTCTTGAGATAACCTGTAGCAACTTCCAGTTCTTCGGCGTTGGGTTCACGGGCAAATACCCAACGATAGAGTTCTTTCACGCGATCTTCGTTTGCTCGTTCGGTTTCGGCTGCAAACCGTGCCGTGCGCGCCCCGTCGCGGGAGATCTTATCCTGAATTTCTTTACCATTCAGCAGATGCAGACTCTGAGCCAGATTCGCATCCATGCTGCGCTCGCATTCACAGGCCGTGTCACCCTTCGGCTGGCCGAACACCTGCAGAAAGTAAGTCGCGTTTGAAGCATCCGCCAATTGCAGAGCTTTTGTCCCGGCGGGCATGCCGCCAAACCCTTCTGCCGTGTCGGTCACCTGATGAAACGCATCGTACAAAACTTCGGCACTCAGACGACGCGGGTAGTACCGCGAAAAATTCTGCTTGTCGCTGCCATTAAACTCATTCGGCAGTGCGCTGAGTTGATACGTTCGCGACCTGCAAATCGTGCGCACGAGTTCTTTCAGATCAAAGCCTGACTGAATGAAGTGCGATGCCAGCGCGTCGAGCAATTCCGGATTTGAAGGAGGATTTGTGGCTCGCATATCATCTTCCGGTTCAACGATGCCGCGACTGAAGAAATGCTTCCAGTAGCGGTTCACCAGCGATTTGGCGAAGAACGGATTTTGCGGATCACTCATCCAGTCCGCCAGCTTAACGCGCGGATCACTATCGGCCGGGATGTCGTACGCAGGCGTGCCAAGCCCCGCTGGTTTAAGAGCCTGGCCGGAACGCGGATTGCTGGCTGTCGCCACTCCCTCGTTATGAAACACTCGACGATCCCGCAACCCGGCCGATGCATTCGGAATCGTCTTTTTGCCCACCCGACCATAAAACGCCGCCATGCCATAGTAGTCATCCTGACTCCACTTCTCGAATGGATGATGGTGGCAACGCGCACACTGGATCCTTAAGCCAAGAAACAACTGGGCTGTGTCTTCGACCTGCTCTTCGGTGGTGTCCACATCGCGATACCATGTGACGGCAGGATTGATTTGCGGATCGCCGGACGCCGTGACAATTTCGCGCACAAACTGATCGTAAGGCGTGTTATCATACATCTTGTTCCACAGCCATTGATGAAAGAGCATCGTGCCGGGTGTGTCTTCGCCGTTCTCTTTGTGGTTTCGCAGGACAAAGTTCCACTTGTTAGCGAATTGATCGGCATAGGCCGGGCTGTCCAGCAATCGGTCGATCAGGCGATCTCGTTTATCAGCCGCAGGATCGGAAAGAAACGATCGGACTTCCTCATCGGATGGCAATGTGCCGGCGATGTCCAGTGACACACGACGCAGAAACGTTGCGTCATCACAGATTTCCGATGCCGGAATACCAAGCTGCTTAAGTTTGCCGAAGACCGCTGTGTCCACCAGATTCACTGGTTCAGGCATCTGTGACGTGTCAGCACCCAAAGGAACGGTGGCTCGAAAGGTCGCAACCTGTCCCTGATAACGAGCCATAATGGCAACCTGGCCAGACAGATCCAGTGTACTCACCAGACCTGTTGTTGAGCATTCGGCCATCTCCGCTTCATTCGGCTCAAACAATGCCATGCGCGTGACATCTTCGCTGGTGCCATCGCTGTAGGTCGCAATCACCGCAATCTGTTGCTGCGACTTCTGCGTCATCGTACGCGTTTCAGGAACACAGCGAATGCCGACGACATACGGGTCGGTTTCGGCACCATATGGCATGCCCTGTTCGATCCATTGCACCAGCAGATTGTATTCGTTACTCCCGGTTTCCATACGTTTGCCGCCACCGTGAGGACTGCGTCCGATCGCTTTCTTAAGCAACAGACTCTCGCCCGGGATGGCAGGGAAAATGCGGCGACCGCGAGATTCTTTGCGAAGGAATTCGAAATCGTCTGCCGGATAGAATCCCAACAGCGACAGTTTGAACCCGTTCTGACCACCGGACTTGCCGTGACAGCCACCCCCGTTGCAGCCCAACTTCGTGAAGATCGGCACGATCTGGTTTTGAAAATTGATTGGCAAGGGTTGAGCAAATCCCTTCACCGTGACATGGGCAGTTGCCGTCTTGTCGCCGACCGTTGCCGTGACGGTGATGTCGCCGTCCGCAGACGGGATCGCCATGCCGCTGGAATCGATCATCAGAACAGCGGGATCTGACACGACCCATGCGACATTGCGCGTCACGTCCGTTTGTGTTCCGCTTTCGTCGGTTGCGGTGACGATCAATTGTTGTCTTGCGTCACGACTGCGAATGGCAATCGTATTTCCATCGCTCAAAGGACTCAATTCAATCCTCGCATCAGCGGCGACGGAAAATGATCCAGGGAGACACAGCGCAGCAAAGAACAAAATCAACGCAGCAGAATTCTGAGCGAACTTCATGCGGTCACTCCTGACAATTAAGGTGGGCATCGACGTCGTGTCGATCGATGGTGGTCGTGTTCAGAGAAACTTTGTGTCAAACGGAAGGGGATTCCGTCGCTTCTGAACGGTTGGTACTGATGCAGCGTATTTTGTACGCGGCGGGTGTCAAGCATTGAATGCAGAAACACCTGGTCAGCAACCTGAATTCAGCCCGATCGTGGGGAATTGCGGCTGAGAATTTAGAAAATGCGGGCGTTTGGCGACCGGCGGCTGGTCTGGATTGCGCACCGAGTAGGCCGGACCCAGACCGCCGCATGGGCCGGAACAGCGCAAACCCGAGTTTCACGTTGCGACACCTTGTCGGCAGGACTTGAATTCGACTGGCGGTCGCCGTTCCGGCATTTGCCGGGTTTGCTCGGTCCGGCCTACA
>CAZFDW010000227.1:0-10120 GCA_964517865.1 uncultured Chitinophaga sp. | reverse complement strand
AGGGGTACCCTCCGGGTCCACCGGCCTTGTGGCCTCGTCCCGGCGCCCGGTCTGCGCGCTGGAAACGTGGCCTCTCTATTGTAAGCAGACCACAGGGAGAAATGTGATGAATCGACGAACTTTTATTGCCAGCCTCGTGCTGGCTGTTACGGCCGTGACGGGATACTCCGGCATGGCCTCGGCGGGAGAACAGGTGCCGTTCAAAGGGACTCTGGAGGGTAGTTATACGGCGACCCCGATTGACCCGAATGTGCCATTGGTCGTGGCGGTTCAGCTGGATGCCCACGGTCACGCAACTCATCTGGGAGGCTTCATATATGACTTCCCGCACATTGTGGATCGCTCGCAGAGACCTTCCAGCGGGCTTGGATTCTGTACGATCACTGCGGCCAATGGGGACAAGGTGTTTGCCTACATCGAAGGGCAGGCCACTCTGATTGCCCCGGGGCTCCTCGACGGTACGGAAGTGGCCGTCATCACGGGCGGAACCGGGCGATTTGAAAATGCGACTGGCGGGTTCACTCTCAGGCGACTGATTGACCAGCGCACGCTCACGACGATTGGTTCCTTCGAAGGAACCATCTCGTCGCCTGGGGCCAGCCAGCGTTAAAGCCAGGCCGGCATCGGCAGAAACAATTCCGCCGGGCAAGTTGCAAAACGACTCGGCACCACCCAGCGCTCAATCGACGCGCTGGGTGGAAGCCGGGGCCTTTCGATTCCCGATTATTTCACGGCCAGCCAGTTCCATCAGGAGATCATCCCATGTTCGTTCGTTCGTTCCGTTTTTGACATTTTCAGGTCGCAGTTCACGCGACCGCTCAATCGCCGGATGCGTCGAGCATCGGCTCGCCGCTTCGGCACGGGCCAACTGCAGCGTCTGGAGTCCCTTGAAGTCCGTCAGTTGCTCACATTCAGCCTGGCGGTCAATTAGGCGAGCGGCGGTAAAGAACATACCCACACTAACCCGAAGCGCCAGCGAGGCAGCCTCGCTGGCGCTTCGGGTTGGTAAATTCTTTACTGCCGCTCGCCTTACGCCGTTGCAGCCGGCCCACAGGATGTCGTCACGGCGGACTTCAATGGCGACGGCCGTCTGGACATTGCGACGGCCAACAACGGCAGTCACAATGTCAGCGTCCTCCTGGGTAACGCCAACGGAACATTTCAGTCGGCGCAGAACTCTGCGACCGGTGCCTTCCCACAGTCCCTCGCGGTGGGCGACTTCAACGAGGACGGCAAGCTCGACCTGGCGACCGCCAACGCCAACGACGCCAACGTGCTGTTGGGCAACGGCGCCGGAACGTTGTCGTTTACGAGTTCGACAGCCACGGGGGGGCAACTACGCCTCCGCCAGCAACTACCAGCAGCCCTTCTCCACTGCCGCTGTGGCCGCTTTTTAATGGCGACGGTCGGGACGACTTCGTCTCCACCAGCACCAATGTCTCGTATGCTTCGGTACTACTGGCCAACCTGAACGGTACGCTCGAATATGCGACCAATCGGACGGTCGGATCCAATTCTGCGGCGGTGCTGGCCAAGGATGTAAGCGGCGATGGCAATGCCGACGTGGTGGCCGGAAACAGCGATGGCGTCGCCGTGATGTTGGGCAACGGTCTCGGCTCGTTTGGCACCCTCCAGAATTACGTCATCGACGCCCAGCCCCGTTCCATCGCCATGGCCGACTTCAACGGCGACGGTGAATTACGCGACGGCCAACGGTACGGCCCGGACCAACGATAACGACTATGTCGCGAAGTCAGGCAGCATTTCCTTTGCTCCCGGGGAAACGACCAAATCCGTTACTGTCGTGATCAATGGGGACAAGAAAAAAGAGAAGAACGAGTATTTCTACGTGACGCTGTCCAGCGCGATCAACGCCACGATCAGCACGGCGCAGGCCACGGGTTCGATCTGGAACGACGACGGCAGCAGAGGACCAAGCAGGCGCCTGTCGTTTGCCAGTGCCATGGATGAGGTCGTTGAGGATTTGCTGACCAGCCGCTCCAAAAAGCGTCGTCGGTAGTGCCATTATTCCGCAACATCGCTTCTCTTGTAGAGCCGCCGGACCTTGACCGGCGGCTCACGGGAGGACTCTGCTGGGTAGCATTCGCGGTTTGCCGCAACGCGGCACAATGTGAAAGCCTGGGGCATCGCCCCAGGAAACGAGCAATATCGAACGTGAAAGCCCTGAAAGGCAACGCCGTGAAGGATTTTGGAATGGAGAACGTGGATGCAGCCGAAGTAGGGTGGGACCAGCGAGGAATGGGGAGTTCCGTCCCTCGCTGACGCTTCGGGTTACTGTCAATTTCGACCACGTGAGGTATAACTTCACCAAACTTCAACCAGGGTCATGCGTTGTATGGCTACTTCCGTCACGATCAATCCCCAGCGCCCGGACAGCCACGACTCCCCGGATCACCCGCTGCCCACTGACATGCCGGCACCGGGTGCGCTTCAGACCGTGGCCTTTCATTACACGCAAACCGACAGCTTTGTGGCTCTGCTGCATCAGCTCGGAGCATCGCTGCTGGTCAGCACGTACCAGGCCAACAAACTGATCGCCGTGCGAGCCATCGGCAATGGGCTCTCGACACTCGTTCGGACGTTTGACAGGCCGATGGGACTGGCTGTGGATGCCCGTCGGCTGACAATCGGCACACGCAAGGAAGTCTTGTTCCTGCGGAATGCCCCGGATATTGCCCCGCAGATCGAGCCGGCTGGAACACATGACGCCTGCTTTCTGCCGAGGTCCTCGCATGTCACGGGAGATATCGGCGTCCACGAAATCGCGTGGGCTGGAGAAGAATTGTGGCTGGTGAGCACGCGGTTCTCGTGCCTGTGTACGCTCGACCCTGATTATAGCTTCGTTCCCCGCTGGCGGCCGCCGTTTATCACAGCTCTGGCCGCTGAGGACCGTTGTCATCTGAACGGCCTGGCACTGGTTGACGGCCAGCCAGGTTTCGTCACAGCGTTGGGCACGACAGATTCGCGCGATGGATGGCGGGCGGATAAGCCTCAAGGCGGTTGTATCATGGATGTCGCCAGCGGC
Source organism: uncultured Chitinophaga sp. (assembly GCA_964517865.1). Lineage (GTDB taxonomy): Bacteria > Planctomycetota > Planctomycetia > Planctomycetales > Planctomycetaceae > SXXK01. Next base: position 7,074 of record CAZFDW010000227.1, on the reverse strand, counting down.
GAGTTTGTCACACGCGGACTCTCCATGCCCCATTCTCCCCGCTGGCACGACAATCGGCTGTGGGTGCTGGAATCCGGCACCGGAGGCGTGGTCCTGGTCGATCGAGCCACCGGTCAGCGGGACACGGTGGCACAGCTTCCCGGCTTCGCGCGCGGCATGGCGATGGTGGGTCCCTGGGCGTTTGTTGGCCTGTCGAAAATCCGTCCCACCTCGGCGATGGATGGCGTTCCGCTGGCCACACGGCGAAATGAACTGAAATGCGGCATCGCTGTCGTCGATCTTCGCAGCGGACAAACAACAGCCTTTCTGGAATTCCAGACGGCTGTGGAAGAGATCTTCGACGTGCAGATCCTGCCCGGTCTGCGATTTCCCGAGGTGATGGGTTTTCAGAAGGATGCGATCAACCACACCTTCGTTGTGCCTCAATCGCATGATCACAGCAGCAGGCCGATTCCTGCCGCTTTACCATCCATGGTCGCCACGAGCCGCGAAACACAATCCTGAATTTGATCGTTGCAAAGTGACAATCACTTGCCTGTCGTGCTCACGCCTGGCAGTTGGCACGTCGATCTGAACAGTGTCCTCGCGAGTTCCGCCGTCACAGCCCGCCAGCGACAGGTTTCGTCGCTGCCCAGGGTTCGCAAGATAAGGTCCGGAGCCGTGACGACGGAATCGATCCGTGGATCATTCGGCATCGGTGCAGCGTTTGTGACGGAGCCATCGGCCTGGTCGAACCGGAGCTCATGCTCGATGATTCGTCCGGCCATACGGCTCTTCGGCGGAGCCTGGCCATGATCGATCAACTCGCGAAGATTGCGGATGCCGGCACTCGTGAAACAGCCAAGACGATCACCGTTCGATGGCGGTCCCATGAGGATATCGCGAGGAATGTGAGTGAGGTTCTTCACCGGGCAACGAAAGGTATGCTGTATTGATAGTGTTCGTTGGCAGCTCGGGCCACAATTCCGGTACCACCCCAGCCCACGCCGGAAACTGTTCCGCGGATCTCCACCACAGGCAGCCCGTTGATCACAACGTCTGCTGGCTCCGAGTGAGTAACACTATCGACGTGTGTCTTGATCACAACAGGAGCCGTGACAGTCGTGCCGATGCCAGTGATCGGGATTGTTGTGTCCGCCTGCGTCTTTTGACAGCTGTACGAGTATACTGTCCACCACTCGCTGATTGGACGACATTGATGCCGTGAGTGTCGAAAAACCGAAGAAGTGGAAGAGTTTATCGCACGATCGATTCGTCCACAGAGTTGGCGTTGTGTAGAGCGCAATACGTTCGGCAAAGTTTACGAGGGATATTCGTGGTAGAAGCCACTCCAGCAGGCAAATCGAAATCGCAGCGAACCGGGCGCCGGATTGTCCTCACGACGTTCGGCTCACTGGGTGATCTGCACCCGTACATCGCCCTTGCACAGGGTTTGCAGGCACGAGGACACGAGGCGATCATCGCCACGACACGCCACTACCGGCAAAGGATCGAGGCTCGGGGAATCGGTTTTCACGCTGTGCGCCCAGACGGCCCGGATCTCGACGCTGACCATGACTTGATGCGGCGCATCATGGATGCACGCAAGGGCAGCGAATTCGTCATTCGAAAACTCCTCATGCCGGTTCTGCATGAATCATACGAGGACGTCCTGGCCGCTGCGGAGGGCGCGGACCTGCTGATATCGCATGTCCTCACGTACTCCACGCGGTTGGTCGCTGAGAAGAAAGGACTTCCCTGGGCTGCTTGTTTCCTTCAGCCCCTGGGTTTTTTCTCCGCTGACGATCCGCCCGTGTTGCCGCAAATTCCGCTCTTGTCGAAGCTACGGTTTCTCGGTCCGGGCTTTCACCGTTCCCTGTTCGGGCTTGCGAAGTGGAGCTGCCGGTCCTGGGGTGAGCCGTGGCACCGTTTGCGGGCTGAGATCGGCCTGCCGCCGACTTCGGAAAATCCTTTGTTCGAGGGCGTGTATTCTCCCACACTGACCCTTGCGATGTTCTCGCATCTTTTTGCCGGCAAACAGCCGGACTGGCCATCGCAGACCGCCGTCACTGGCTTTCCATTCTCCGGCCAGGGTGATGAGGCCGAGATGTCCCCCGATTTGGTTCGATTTCTGGACGCCGGGTCGCCACCAATCGTGTTCACTCTCGGCTCGTCGTCGGTCCTGAACGCCGGGCCGTTCTTTGAGAGCAGTGCCGCAGCCGCCAAGCGACTCGGGCGGCGGGCAGTTCTGATCGTTGGCAAAGAGACTGGTAACTGGCCAGCTTCTCTCCCGGACAATGTCGTGGCTTTCGACTACGTCCCGTTCTCGAAGCTTTTTCCACGTGCAGCTGCCATTGTCCACCCAGGCGGCATTGGCACAACAGGCTTCGCGATGCATTCCGGACGTCCGATGCTGGTTATGCCCTGCGCTCACGACCAGTTTGACAACGCCGCGCGTGTGACCCGACTCGGGATCGCCCGCACAATTTCCCGGCACCGGTACAGCGTGACACGTGTTGCCGCTGAGCTTCGGTGCCTACTCGACGATCCGGAGTACTCACAGCGGGCGTCGGGGTTAGGCGAAAGAGTTCGGCAAGAGGACGGAGTACGGGCCGCCTGCGACGCATTGGAAGAAATACTCCGGATCGGTCGGACTTCCGAAGCGGTTGTGAAATGAATAAAGTCGGGGCAGAGAATCCAGCCTCGATCAGACGCTTTACCAACTGCAGCGACATCACGGTTTATCAAGTAGTTGCTTTCGTCGGCCGCCACGGCGGGTTGGAAGACGAGGATACGACGGACATGGTTGTCCATCGTACGATCGTTGCTGATGCTTGCACCTGAATCGCTGACAGCTCACAATCCGGCGTCTCACACGTCGCAACTGTGCCTTTGGATTCCGCATGACCATTTCGCATCGCCTTCCCGCCCTGATTCTCTCCACTCTGGTTTGCTGCGGTTGCGCTGAGGAGGCGGTGGTGAAGCCAGCGTCGGACGGCATGATCAGCGTCAAGCTGGCACTGAACTGGTATCCGGAAGTGGAGCATGGTGGATACATCGCGGCGGAGACGCTGGGACTTTATCAGGCCGGGAATCTGAAGGTGGAACTGATTCCCGGTGGTCCCGGTGCGCCGCAACTGGTGATCAGCGAGCTGGCCGCTGAACGAATCCTGTTTGCCGTCTCCGATGCTGACAACGTCGTGAAGGCTCGCGCGTCCGGATTTCCGATCGTCGCTGTGCTGGCACCGCTGCAGGATTCGCCTCGGTGTATTATGGTGCATCAGGCTTCAGGATTCAAAACGCTGGAAGACCTCGCTGACATTGAACTGGCGATCAGCGAAGCTCGACCCTTTGCGTTGTGGATGAAGAAAAAGCTGCCATTAAAGAATGTGCGGTTGATTCCTTTCGGCGGCAGTGTGGGGGAGTTCCTGCTGAAGAAAGAATTTGCCCAGCAGGCTTTTGTCTTCAGCGAGCCATTCACGGCGAAGGAACAGGGCAGTGACCCGCAGGCGATGATGGTGTCTGACATCGGATTCAATCCCTACGCGAGTGTGCTCGTCACGACTGAAAAAACGATTCGCGAACAGCCGGAACTCGTCCGTGGCATCGTTTCCGCAAGCGTCGCAGGCTGGGATAAATATCTCGCCGATCCCGGTGCTACGAATACTGCAATTCATGGAATGAACAAGGACATGAGCCTCGCAGCCCTGGCATACGGAGCGTCGGCAATGGCACCGCTCTGTAAAGTCCGCGACAACGAACCGCTCTGCAATATGACTCTGGTACGCTGGCAGACTCTGGTGAGCCAGATCGAAGAAGTCAAAGACATTGAACCGGGCAGCGTGAAGCCGGAGGAATGTTTTACGACGGAGTTCCTGTCACCGGCGAAAACTGCCGAATGACGGCAACGTTCGTGCTGCACAGAATGCCCGAACCGGATTCACGTTCGGCAGGAACTGCACGAAACAGCTGAAACAAAATGTGACTGGGCGAACTTCATCGCGATTCGGCGCAAAAAGACTCAAAGCCTCCCTTCACTCTGCGTTTCCGTCAGTGGTAATCTGTCCGGACAGCTGACTGTCATGAGACGTGATTTCTGCTGCCAGACAGTTTCGCGCCACCGTCCGGTGACGTGAGTTCCTGTATCCGATGAAAGACAAGAGTGCTGTCCTGCTGAATAACGTTGCGAAGTGGCCATCTGTCAGGATTGCCTGAGGACTGGCCGTCACAACTCTTTTCATTCAACAGAGCAGTTTGTCAGGGATGATTACCATGAGCAGGATTCCTGTTCGTTCGTTCGTGCTATTGATGCTCACTGCATTGCCCATGTTCAGCGGCTGTTGCTGCCTCACAGGCTATGGCGACGGCGATCTGGTAAATGCTCAGATGCAGGCTCGCGAACTGTACGCGGAAAACCAGCGATTGCTGGCGGCATACGACGAAGCTAATCAGATGATGGCCGGTGCAGACCAGGAACGCCAGTCGTTAATGTCGCAGATCGCGACAGCCGACGAACGACTTAACAACCTGATGGCCGAACGCAATCAGCTCACCGATCGCTACGCCAAAGCGTTGTCCGACGATTCGGTGCTGGTTGGCGGCAGCGCGAATTCTGCACTCGAAGCGGCTGGATTTGAATACGACCCGGCCACAGGTCTGCATAAATACCAGAGTGATATTCTGTTTGATCTGGGCAGCGACGCGATTCGCTCAGAAGCCGGACCGATCCTGAAAGAGTTCGCATCGAATACCATTTCCGGTGCAGCCAGCGGCATGCGGATTCTGATTGTGGGCCACACCGATGACCAGAACATCGCCCGTCCGGAGACAGCGGCGAAACATCCGACAAACTGGCATCTGTCAACCGACCGAGCCGACGCTGTCATTCTGCAACTGCAAAAGCAGGGGGTCGATGCCGAACGCATCGCCGCCATGGGCTACAGTGAATTTCATCCGCTGGAATCGTCCGGATCTGAATCTGCCCGCCAGCGCAATCGACGCGTCGAACTGTTTGTCGTTCCGAATGATCCCGGTCTGGCGAAATGGGATCCACTCAAGTCCACTCGCTGAAAATATGACGTGATGCAACGAATAGGCGTGGCGCGGGCTTCGAACGCAACCCAGGTTGAGAGATGTCAGTCACAAGGAGTATCGCTCCTCCCTGTTCTTTCCTTTGTGCGTCTTGTGAGTTTTTGTGGCCAGTCCTTTTTGTTCAGGTGTTTGTTTGCGAGCCAAGGTTTTGCTGGCCACAAAGAGGCACAAAATACACAAGAAAGACAATAGAATCAGAGTCGAAGCGATCATCTCGTTAGCTGCCAGAACAGATCATTCTCCATTCTGTCGCAAGGATGTGACCCATGAACGTCAGAACGTTTTTACGATTTACCGCTGTGTGTTGTCTCGTGACTTCTGTCGGTGTTTCCACTGATGCATCGGACGACATCGCGACTCTGCCATCCAATGTCGTGGCAGCTGATATTGGTCACTTTTCGTATGCCAATGGCTGCTTTTCGCTGACAACAGCGAAGAAGCCAACTGGCGATGTCATGCTGACAGTGTCAAAACAGCGACGACGGCTGCTTCGAGCCGCGAGTTCAGATACGATTGGCGAGTTGAAGATTCCTACTGGAAATCAGTGGTTCTATACCCTGGACGAACTGGAACGGCTGTGGTTATTTGTGGGGCCGTCACGCGAAGAGACACCCGATAAACGCCACAATCCCTTCGTCGTGTACCTGTACGGACATGTCATCGACGAAAATGGGAAGACGCGATTTTCCATTCAGAACGTCACTGGCAGCAAAGATGGTGTCGGGGTGTTCGGCACACAACAGTGGCAAGGTGTTCCCGAGGTGTTTCTTGAAAAGCTTCATGAAGATATGCCCTCGGTCGCAAAGGTCAGATTGCTGCTTCCTGAACGATCGCCGACATACACCGCAGAGCAGGTTTCTCTGATTGTCGCCGCCAATGAAGAATGAAAGCAGCGAACGAAAAGATGCAGCCTCGTTGGCGTCGGCGGTTTCTCACATGGCAAGTCAATCGCGCCAACCGGCTGATCTTGGTCGATCTTTGCAACTCAACATCCCAGGGCTCGACGACGTATAGAACTCGTGGCGTCAGATTCTTTTCGCCCTGTACAAAACCAGAACGTTAGTAGTACTGACTGATGAATTCCAAAACTCCTGCGCTGCCGGAACCTCTGGACGTGATTGCCGTCGGGGCTCATCCGGATGATGTTGAAATTGGCTGTGGCGGAACACTTGCCAGAATGGTTCAGCAGGGATTTCGTGTCGGCATTGTCGACCTGACAGATGGCGAACCCACGCCGCTCAGCCCCGGCCCCGAAGTCCGCCTTCAGGAAGCTCAGGAAGCTGCCCGAATTCTGGGAGTCGCTGTTCGCGAAACTCTGCCACTGCCCAACCGGCGGCTGTTCGATAACTTCGAAGCCCGTGTCGAACTGGCAAAGGTGTTTCGTCGTTATCGTCCGCGCCTGGTTCTGGGGATAGCCGATCGAACTCCGATGGCGTCGCCCGATCACTGGCAGGCCATGCAGATCACAGATGCAGCCGTCTTCTATTCGCGGCTTTCCAAATGGGATGACGCATTCGACGGCCTCCCGGTTCACTGCATTCAACGGCAGATCTGGTATCCGCTGGGATTGCAGACACTCAATCATCCGGCGGGCGGAGGTGCGTTTGTGTCGGATATTTCTGCGACCCTTTCAATGAAACTGGCGTCGATTCGAGCCTATCAGACTCAGTTTCCACCGGAGAAAGATCGCGTGTTTCGATTGGTCGAAGGCCAGGGACGGATGCTGGGTGCATCGGCAGGATTCGAGGCAGGTGAATTGCTGATTTCTGCCACGACGCTGGGCCTGACAAACGTTTTTGAGGCGATGTGCCACGGGACGGCATTGTAAGGAAAGATAGTTTCACTCTTCCGTTGTCACCAGGAAACAAGGAAATGCCTTCCTCTGTTGCGTTTGCCGACGGATACCGAAACAATCTGCCATGTACCCTTAAAAAAGGGGCCCCTTTTTTAAACAATGGCCCGCTTATTCACTGGGATTGAAGCATCTGGAATTCATTTGACTAC
>CAZFDW010000226.1:0-10216 GCA_964517865.1 uncultured Chitinophaga sp. | reverse complement strand
GCGTCAATACCCATCCAAGGACTGCGCCGGCAATAACTTTGAAGCTGAAGCGAAGCATGTTCTGCACGCCAGCGAATTTCTCCGGGAGATCACCCAGGGCTTCCGACGAATACAGGTTCATGTTAGACGGAATAACATTTCCCGGGTAAACCAGAATGGTCACGAGTGTCGCGAACAACAGGACTCGCTGCTGAAGTACGGTGCGAAAGTGATAAATGAACGCGAGCGCCGAGCCGATGGCAGCCAGCGTGCCGAGCACTCGCAGCGAATTTCCGAGTGCAGGACCAGACGATAACGACTCGCTCGCAGCGTCCGTTGGAACTGTTGCAATCTGCATCAACGCGACCGCAGCCAGCATCAACGGAATACCAATCAGCAAGCCGATTACGGCAGACACTGGTTCTCGCTCCTGTTCCCGTTCGACGGGGACAATGACAAAGAACTGCGAAAAGATCGCCGCCAGTCCCATCACCGGTACACCGGCGGCAAACAGGATGATGAAATTTCGGGGATACGAGAGGCCACCAAAGTGCAGTCCGAACAGGTCACCGCCCAGCAACGCGGTCTGGCCGAATGAGCCGACAACCGCGAGCAGCGGACCAGCTCCAAAGGCCATACTCAGGGCCAGTCCTCGGCGTGATTCATCCGATCCTCGCCCCATCGCTTCCCACAACAGCGCGATGGCCGCTGGCATCACGGCACCCGAAACGCCGCCCTGCAGGACGATCATGGCCAACTTGAACTGATTAGAGACAGGCAGCGCCAAAGTGACGGCCAGCGTCGCCAGCATCAGAGCCGACGTTCCGTAGAACAGGCTCAGATTCCGTTTCAGAGACGACACGCGCGGCGACAGCCATGCGAACAACGCCGGCATTGCGGTCATCGCAAAAAAGAGCGTCCCTGGCAGATTTGAAGTTCTGGCGTTGGCTCCGAGGCTATCGCATAATGATGCCTGAGTGATGCCGACATAAAGGACGGGAGCGGCCAGATACTGCATCCCCGTGCAGACCGCAAACAGAATCAGATTCCGGCGCTGCTCTGGCCACGTCAGATGGCAGGTCGTGGGAGAATCGACCTTCGGCAATTCGCTCATGAAGTTTCTCTCATAACGGTAACGAAACGGCCTCACCGGTCTTCGCCGAGATCAGGCAGGCTTCACAAATCTCAACAGCTGCCCGGCCTTCTGCTGCTCCGACGCAGGGCGGACGTTGCTCTCGAATGCTGTCGATGAATTCCTGAATCACGCCGATGTGCGGATACAGGCGAATCGGTGATTTCGGCTCCTTCAGGTAGTCGAATCGTTCCGGTGTAAAGATGCGTTCCCACTTATCTCCTTTGCCGACATCGAGGTACTCAAAGTTTTCGAGATCAAGCATGGCATCGCGGCCGAAGACCTGAAAGCGAACCTCACTGCCGGGTAGACTGGGATTCGGGAGTTCTCCCGTAATCCACATCTGCGCCATGATGTTGTCTTCGAACACGATCTGAGCCATGACGGAAAGTGGTGGGCCGGCGATGTCACTGTAGGTCGTCGCCTGTGCAAAGACTTTGACGACATTGCGGCCAGTCAGCCAGCGGAGAAAGTCGGTATTGTGCGACGCCATGCCCATGAACAGGCCACCGCTTCGTGGATCAGCCATCCATGAACGCTCTTCAAACAGTTGCTTCGCGAGCGGCAATGGAAACGCAGAGACTGTGCGGAGCATCTGCAGCGGCCCGAGTGCTCCTTCGTCAATCAGTTCCTTCGCCTTCCGCGTGATCTTTCGAAATCGTTCCGTCTTCACGACGGCCAGGTTGACCTTCGCGGAAGCACACGCGGAAATCATCAGATCACATTCCGCAACGGTGGGAGCCATGGGCTTTTCGGCCAGAACGTGCTTTCCGGCAGCGGCCGCCTTTCTGGTCAGTTCCAGACGGTCCAGATCCGGCGTTGCCAGCACGACGGCATGGACGTCGTCCCGCGTGAGCAGTGCCTCGACTGTCGGATCCGCTGGCACGTCATAGTCTGCCGCCAACTGCTCCGCACGGCGACCTCCGGTAATCGCGACCAGGCGGCAGCCTTGTGCATGCCTGGCCACGACCTCACTGTAGGTGAGCCCCATAAAACCGCTGCCAATGATTCCGACACCGACCGTTTGCATAGAGATTCCCTGGATCTTCACTTACTGACGCCTGTGATCAGCATTTAGAACACTGCACATCGACAACAGATGACGCACGATAGCGATACTCACAGTCGGAATGTAGCATGACCGCGACATCAAGCGCAGCCTGACACAAAAACCCCGTCGGCGGAGCGACGGGTGTACTGTAGCCCCGTCGCTCCGCCGACAGGATTGACGGCATCTGAGGACCACCACATGATATCCTGGCGATGTGCCCTGGAACTGGATTCAAAAAGAAACGTAACTTCAGGCAGCACAACCGACCTTGCAGATGCGATCGGTCGTGCGGCCGATCTGCGGATCTATACCGAGTTTCTGCACAACGAACATATTGACGTCAGATCCTCCAGCGCAGAACGAATTCGCGAAGTCGCGGAATTCGGCGTCACGTACCGGATCGACAAAACATGGTCAGCCGGCATTATGAGTCTGCGGCAGCCGATCGAGCTGCCTGTTGGGTTCGGTCCGCGGTCGTCAATGTCTTTCTTTTTGTACAACCAGGACGGCACGCAGGCTATTGCGAGGCCGTACCTGGACGGAGTACCGGCATCTGCTTTGCCTGGGCCATCTCCGACAGTTTCTCCAGAGGACATGCCAAAGTACCACGCCTTTGACTGTTGGGATCAGGGCACCAATGCACCGTCGCACAACTTTATCTACGACTTTGATGTCATTCGATTCTGCGTCCATGATTCCTGGCGCGAGGTGCTGCATCACTCAGCGACGGGAGACGTGTTGTCGGGATCTCTCGCTGAACTGGTCGATGCGTTCTCGTCGGGATGTGCGATCAAACTGGGGATCGACAATCTTTGCGCGGACTTTCCGTCAGGTGCGGCGATCGCGATGAACCACGAGGTGTTCGTTCAGGGAGGTTCGGCTTATTACTATACAGAACAGAAGCTGTTCATGATCGGATCGCACCCGCTGGTCCGAGTCAGTCCCGGCGTACCGATGCAATACGCTACCGGAAACTGGGATTTTGGCTGGCTCATGGTTCGCAGCGATGGGCATGTCGTCTATCGTCGTTGCGATCCGTACTCGCTGAGATTCTCGGACCACGTCACTCAGAACGCCGTGCGTTGGTTTGTCCGCTGATGGCCGACAAGTGCGTGCAGACGGTCAATGGCAAGAGAGTCAGTCACTGGAATGTAGCCGTCTCGCTCCGCCGAGACGATGCCTTTTCCGTTTCACTTGACCAACCGAGAACGGGCGATTCTCTCACCACACTGCAAAGTCGATTGGCCAGGGGCCGCGAGCTTGCGACTTGAACTGGCCAGATCAAGGCTCATCACGCGGAGCGTGATGGCTTCATTTGCTGACGTCGCCGTTTCACCGGTGGTGTGTTTCGGTCCGCTTCACACACCGTGTAAAAGTTGTCACAATTCCAGCGGCCCGTTTCCAGACACCTATCTTAACGGAGCGAATTGATGACACGCATGGCATTCATAGCTTCAATAATCCTGACGATGGCGCCTCTGTCTGCCGAGGATTGGCCACAGTTCCGCGGCCCGAACTGCTCGGGAGTTTCCAAGACGAACTCTCCGCTCCCGATTCAATTCTCGGCGACCGAGCATGTGAAGTGGTCTGTCAAGCTCGGTGACGGGATCGGTTGTCCGGTGGTTGCCGCAGGGCGAGTTTTTACGTCAGCGATGATTGATGACCAGACGGTCGGTCTGTTCGCTTTCGACGCCGCATCGGGCCAACAACTCTGGATGCGGTCCTGGCCGATTGGAGACGTTGACGAAATTCACCAGACGAACAGCCACGCCGGGACGACACCTGCCGCAGACTCCGATCGCGTCTACTTCTACTTCTCCACTCTCGGAATGGTGGGCCTCGACGCGAAAACCGGTGCTGATATCTGGCGCAAAGAACTGCCAGTCCCGTATTTTGTCTTCAAATGGGGCGCGGGGATGTCACCCGTGCTGTACAAAGATCTTGTCCTGTTTTGTCAGGACGACGACCTTCATCCGGCCTTGTATGCATTCGACAAACAAACAGGCGAGATTCGGTGGAAGGATGATCGCAATGACATGGCAGTCAACTATTCGCACCCGGTGATCTGCGAAACTCCCAGCGGCGATGAAATCGTTGTCGCCGGTACCGGGTTGCTGATCGGATACGAACCGGCTACCGGAAAGCGACTGTGGCAGGCTCGAACGCTGCTCCGCAACATCAAGACAACTCCGGTCAGCCGTGACGGTATCGTTTACGTCTCGTTGCAGAGTAAAGGGATCGCCAGTCAGTGGCTCGCGTCAATCGATCAGGCGGAGACAGGGAACAGCGATCACAGAGTTTCGAAGGACGAGGTGCAGAAATTCTTCGGCAAACGCCCCGTGCCGGAAGCGTTCTACAAAAAGACGTTTGAGCGAGGAGACCTGAACAAGGATGGAGTTCTCGAAGGACGTGAGCTGGATATCGCTTTTCTTCCACCCGGCAATGCGGCGGGTGCGACATTTGATGCGAAGATCGCCGAAGATGAATTTGTGCTTGCGGTGAAAGGGGGAGGCCGCGGCGACGTGACGAGAACGCATGTCGTCTGGAAGCATCCGACCAAACATACGGACCACATTGTCTCACCCCTCGTCGTCAACGATCGGATGCTGTTGATCAAGGCGGGCGGGATTGCCACGTGCTTCGAAGTCGGGGAAGGGAAGCCACTCTTCGGCCCCGTCCGCATTGAAAATGCAGGCGACTACTTCGCATCGCCGGTGTCAGGCGATGGAAAGATTTTTGTCGCCAGTGAAAACGGAAAGATTGTCGTGCTGAAAGATGCATCGGAACTTGAGGTACTGGCCGTCAATGACATGGGTGACTCAATTCTTGGAACACCCGCGATTGCTGATGGTGCCTTGTTTGTCCGCACAAGAAAATCTCTGTTCAGAATTCAGTAGAGGCATCCCAGGTCTGTAGGCCGGACCAAGCGAAGCGCAGTTCCGGCAGTTGCCAGACACCTGCCGGAACTGCGCTTCGCTTGGTCCGGCCTACAATAAACCAGGCATTGACGTGGCACGAGTTGTTGACCATCCCAAAATTACAGGACCACATGACGCTATGAGAAAAAGTAAAACGCTCGCCCGGATTCGTAACAAGCAGACAGTGCGAATGTGTTGCCTTGGTCACTACATGCCATTCTTTGTCAAGCAGGCGGCGCATTTCGGCTTCGACTGCATCTGGCTTGATCTGGAACATCGGAATTTCACTGATCGTGATGTTCAGGCGCTGCTGGCTTACGCGCACCTGCATGACATCGACATCATGGTCCGACCTGCCACGCTGGAGAAAACGCGACTCTATCGTTATCTCGAAGACGGCGCGGCCGGGTTGATGATTCCGCATGTCAACACGGCGGAGAAAGCCCGGATGCTGGCCGATGCGGTCAAGTTTCCGCCGATTGGTGACCGCGGCCTTGATGGAGCCGGACTCGACGCCGACTTTTACGTCGGTGACACCGATGCGTTTGTGAAGCAGGCAAATGAAGAGACTTTTCTGGTGGTGCAGATCGAAACATTGCAAGCCGTTCAGAATGTGGACGAGATTGCTTCTGTCCCTGGAGTTGATGGCCTCTTCATCGGGCCAGGTGACCTTGGCCTGCGAATGAAACTTGACCCCAGTGAGGGCACACTTGAGTCCGCGTATGAACGCGTAGCAGACGCCTGCAAGCGGCATGGCAAGGCGTGGGGCGCGCCGGCTGGAACTCCAGAGATTCTGAAGCAGCGTCAGAAACAGGGAGGCCAATTACTGAATCACGGGGGAGAATTTGGCGCCGTCATGAATATGCTCAAGGACTGCGCCGCAGCGTTCAACAGCAGTACACAGGAATCGCCGTGATGAACCTGACTGGCAAAGTCGCCCTCGTCACGGGAGCTGGTCGCGGAATTGGAAAAGGCTGTGCCGTGCAGCTCGCGCGGTGCGGGGCGGATATCGTTATCAATGATCGCCCAGGCAGTCCGGACCTTGAGGCGACGGCCGCCGAGATCCGATTACTCGGACGCACCTGCCACGCCATCGAAGCGGATGTCTTTTCTCGATCCGGCTGCGAACAATTGCTGGCGGCGGCGCAAGCGGTTTTTGAACGGATTGACATCCTCGTCAGCAATCCCGCGTACAGCCGCCGCTATGCGTTTCTTGACTACCCGCCCGAAGAATTCGAACGGACCATCAATGGGACACTGACCAGCGGGTTCCACATGAGCCAGGTGGTGGGTCGCCACATGGTTGCTCGAGGCGGTGGAGGCAAGATCGTGTTTATCTCCAGCGTGCAGGCGGAGATGCCCATCAGCCTTTGTTCCGCGTATGGAGCTGCCAAGGCCGGCCTGAATCACCTGACGAGATCGATCGCTGTGGAATTGGCACCTTACCGCATCAACGTGAATGCCATCGAGCCCGGCTGGATCGACACGCCGGGAGAGCATGTCGCGTTCTCCGACGAAACGATCGCCAACGAAGGTCAGCGTTTGCCCTGGGGACGGATGGGATTGCCGGAAGACATCGGCAACGCCGCAGCGTTCCTGGTGTCGGACGAGGCGGACTACATCACGGGGACCATATTACCAGTCGATGGTTGTTTCCGTTTCAAAGACTGCCGCGCTGAGTCGATCATTCCGCTCACGGAACCCGGACGATGACGCTGCAGCTCCGGGAATTCGAATTCCGTTCGCAGGTCGCCGGACCTCGGCTGTTGATCACTGGTTGCGTTCACGGTGATGAGTTTGAACCGATCGCGGCAATACGCAGGCTGGTGACACTGTTCGAGCACCATGACAGGACTATATCGGGTTTTCGCGGGACAGTCATTCTGATCCCGATCGTGAACGAATCGGCGTTTTTGCGAGGCCATCGCTGCGGTGACGATGGACTGGACCTCGCGCGAACCTGCCCCGGTCGATCGGATGGCAGCGTCACGGAGAAGACGGCTTGGGCGCTCAGCGACGCAATTCGCAATTCCGATTACTACATTGATCTGCATACCGGCGGCACGGAACTGAGCGTTTACCCGTTGACCGGCTATATGCTTCACACAAATCCGGAGGTCCTGGATTCACAGCGACGTATGGCGAACGCATTCAATCTGCCAGTTATCTGGGGAACGTCTGCTGCGCTGGATGGCAGATCTCTCTCGGTCGCGCGGGATGCGAACATTCCAGCGATCTATTGTGAGTATCTGGGTTCAGCCACATGTGATCCGGCGGGCGTCGATGCTTATGTCGATGGCTGCCTGAACGTGATGTCGGAATTGGAGATGCTCGATCGCGAGCGTCCCGGAAGTCGCGTTTCACATGTCGTCGAAGATTACCGACCGAACGCCGGGCACATGCAGGTTTGCAACCCTTCTCCCGTCACGGGATACTTTGAAACGAACGTGAAGCTCGGTGATGCTGTTCGTCAAGGCGATGTCCTCGGTACAATCTACCCACTGGACGGCAGCACTTCGGCGGTCGTCAGGGCAACTGAGTCTGGCATCGTGATTGTTCTAAGAACATTTCCTCGAGTTCATGCCAGCGAATCGGTCGGCGTTGTCCTGGAAATACAGTGATGCCACCCAAAGCTTGGACAAACTTTCAGAAATCCAGGGGAAAACCGTGGATTATTGGCGTCGTCGCCCTCTGGGTTGCCAGTCTGTTGTCTTATGGTGCTCTCGCTGCGTACGCGGGGCTGTCATCCCGTCCGAATCTGTGGGTAATGGTTCCGTGGATCGCAACTACAGAGGGAATGCGACGCATCGCTATACGAGTCTGCTTCAGACGCCTCGAACGCATCAGCGACATGGATGGAGATCAAAGCGACTAGACACGAAACAAGCGACCTTTGGAGTGCGGTGACTCGTCACCGCTTTCTTTTTCAGGTAATTTGGCCTTGGGAAAGTCGTTCGTTTGTTCTCACGTCTTCATTTGAAATTGAAATAGAAACTTTGCTGCTTTCCCACGCCGACTGACAAGAATGCCGGGTTGGAAAGGCAAAGCGGCGACAAGTCTCCGCACTCCAAATGACTGTCGCTTCTTTCAGGACCAGGGCAAACTGTCTTTCAAGAACACTCTCAGTTGCGCGTGAACACAAAGAAAGCCTGGAGAATTCATGGACAACACCGTACCACAGCGACAGGTCTATCTATCCGGCAAGATCGTCCCGGAATCCGAAGCCAAAATCTCGATCTTTGACAGCGCGGTCATGCTTGGCGACAGCCTCACTGAGTCAACTCGGACGTTTCGGCATCGACCATTTCGTCTTGATGAACATATCACTCGACTGTACCGGTCGCTTAAGGTCAGTCGAGTCGATCCGGGTTTGTCACCAGCCGAGCTGACGCGGATCACGCTGGAGGTTCTCGAAGCAAATCGATCGCTCATGGACTCTGACGATGACTGCTGGATCGTCCACAATATCTCACGGGGGCTGATGAAGCCCGGGCCCAGTACATCGCAGACCAACGCGGCGACGATCATGATTTTTACCAATCACATGGACCTGCGCGGGTGGGCGCGGTACTACACCGAAGGCTGCCATGCCGTGACATCCATGAGTCGAGCTGTGCCGGCTCAGTCACTGGATGCAAGAATCAAGAATCGCAGCCGTTTGTTCTACACTTTGGCGGATACCGAGGCGCGACTCGTGGATCCCGATGCTCAATGCGTCATTCTGGATGTGGACGGCTATGTCTCAGAGAACAAAGGTGGCAACCTGTTTGCGGTCGTGGATGGAGAACTGCTGACACCGACGACCGAAAATTGTCTTGCGGGAATCAGTCGACAGACCGTGATGGAACTTGCTGACGACCTCGGAATCGATGTCCAGGAAGCACGCTTGCAGGTCTATGACTTTTACACGGCGGACGAGGTCTTCTTCACCAGCACGCCTTATTGCATCATGCCGGCGACTCGGTTTAACGGATTGCCTGTTGGCGACGGCCGAGTGGGGCCCGTCACGAATCGGCTGCTGGCGGCCTGGAGTGCTCGAGTCGGAGTGGATATTGTTGCTCAGGCTCAGCGGCAGATGGCATGATGAGTGAACCTACGATTCAGAAGCTCTTTGACCTGACAGGTCGCGTCGCGCTGATCACCGGCGGGTCTGGTTACCTTGGCCAGTCGTTGTCGCGGGCACTCGCCGAGGCCGGAGCGACGGTTGTGATTGGAAGTCGGGATCGAAATCGGGCTCAATGCGTCGCAGATGATTTGCCATGTCCCGGCGGTGCCATGCACCACGCTGTCGCTCTTGATCAACTCAACGAGTCGTCGCTGAATGAAGGTTTCGACGCGGCCGTCACTGCGGCGGGGCGGGTGGACATTCTGATTAACAACGGTCAGCAGGGGCACGCACTTGATCTGACCAACGTGACGGCGGAGGCATTTAATAAAGATCTGCAGAACGCGACCGGTTATTTTCTCCTGGCGCGCCGCCTGCGAGATCATGTCGTCAGCCGCAGTGTGCCGGGATCGATCGTGATGATCGGGTCGATGTATGGTGTGGTCGGTTCATACCCCGATGCTTACGATGGGATCTGTGCCGCCAGCCCGGTGCAATATCATACGCTCAAGGGTGGCATCGTTCACATGACGCGGCATCTGGCGGTCTATTGGGCCAAGGACAACGTCCGCGTGAATTGCCTCAGTCCCGGTCCGTTTCCGTCCGAGAAAGCTCCGTCGCAGATGGTCGAACGTCTCAAGCTGAAGAGTCCGACAGGCCGCATGGGGGAACCGCACGAACTGAAAGGGCCTCTGCTGATGTTGGTCAGCGATGCGGGAAGTTATATTACCGGTCAGAATCTGCTCGTTGATGGAGGCTGGACGGCATGGTGAGCTACAATCCCTTCGCACTGCGAGACTCCTTCCGGATGCAAGCCTGAATTATAGTCGTTTAACGGCAAGCCGCAGGCGTCGGCGCCAAGTTTCGCCTACGCCTGCGGCTCGCCGTTAAACGAAAATGCCGACATGGAATACTGAAACGACAGCGGGTTCCCAGGGCGTCGCCCTGGGCTTTCACATATTGTGCCTTTGGCTCAGAATCCAGGGGATTTGACATGAATGCCGTAGTACGAGTCTTATCGATGATTGTCG
>CAZFDW010000225.1:0-10234 GCA_964517865.1 uncultured Chitinophaga sp. | reverse complement strand
ACATAATTTGCGTTGCCCTGATTGAACTGAAAGAATCCCTTCAACTGCTTCCAGACGGCTTGTTGGGGTTCGCTCAGAACTTCCGTGACTTTTGTCTCAGGCGTCTTGTGTAAAGGATAGACCAGGAGAATGAGTTCACGAACGTATTGATCGTAATCCGATTTGACGGAATTGCGCGGCATCGCGGCCTCTGTGACTTCCAGGACTGCGGCGCGTTGTGAGGGCATCAGCCACATTTCTCGGTCGAGCAATGCTGTGACAGCGTTGGCCTTCGCACGTCGGATTGCGGCACTCCGTTCCTCCGATTGTTTGTCGCCGTGAACTTCGCGAACTGCAGTTGTCCAGATTTCGTTCTTGTCGAGTCCATCGACCGAAATATTCTGTGCTGAAAACCCAAAGTTCCCTTGCGCCTGCGCCATGTGCTGCTTCATCTGGTCGATCGTTTGCTGAGTGGCGGTTTTCCAGTCACCCAACGCACTCAGAGTTGCGCCTTTGCTGGCGATTGTCAGATATTCGACCTGTTCCGGCGTGAGTTTCAACGATCGTTCGAGATACCCGATCCGTACGGCGGCGGCATTCAGGTAGAGCCTTCGCTGCTTCGGCACAGCTTGTTTTACGGTCTCTTCCCATTGGTCGGCGCCTTCGGACGACTGGAACATGATGTAATTTTGATTCCCGTCACCAGCCAGCAGGTCCTTCAGACGTCCCTTCTGCCGGCTGTCCAGAAAATCCGCTTTGCTCGCCGAGAGCACTTCGCTCAATGACTTATTCGGCAGATAGTGTTGCTGAGCGATGAACGAATAAAATGGCGAGGTGATTTTTTTTGAGCGTGCTGAAAACTGCTCCAGCATTTTCTGGCGTTGATCTTCTGTCAGGAACAACTCCTGATCAAACATCGTGACTACGTACTCCCGGAATGCCCCGTTTTGGAATTCGCTGCGTTCCGCCATGGCAGTATTGAGTTGTTGTTTTTGCGTATCATTCAAGATCTCATTTTGAATGAGTTGCAGCAATTCGTTGCTGTAGATTGCCCCGATAGAGTCAATTTCCTGACCGTTGACAGTGGTTGTTTTGCCATTATCCGAGTGTACGAACAACAGTGGTGTTGTCGGTCCGAACGCCACGTTTCCGCGATTCGGTTCGTTTTTTGTCGCGTACCTTTCGACTTCGACTTTCAGGCTGTCGGTCACTACCTGCTGCAGTTGCTGCTGTTGGGCCTCATCAAGTTGACAGGTCTGGGTGACCCAAGACTGAATCACAGCGGCCAATGCCTGGGTGCGATCGGCATGTTTTTTTCGGTCCGCTTCGCGCGGTGCCACTTTCTGCTGCGGAGCCTGGATGGCTCGCATCACGGCTGCCGGACGTGCGGGTTCAGGTTTCTCGTCAGAAAGCTCGCGGAGCGCGTCGCCGAAGAGTCTGCCGATCTCAGAAATCAGTTTGCCGTCCTGCATTATCGCAGTTGGAGAGCCAAGCGCGCAGACGCACAAGACAATGCGTTGCAGGATGTACAGCGGAAAGAGTGGACTCATGGAGGTGCCAACTGTTTGTTTAGACCTGATCGTTGCCTGCCACGGCTCCGAGCTTGGATTGTGCTGACGAAACCCGCCTCTGGCAAGCGGATCGTGGAATTTTGTTTGACGCAGACTTCGCCCGTAATCCAATGAGCCGCAGGCGGTTAAGGATGGCACAAAAGTTTAACCGCGTGGGCAACGCCCCGCGCTTCGGATTTCAAATCTCAAATCTCAAATACGAAATCTCAAATAGAACGATCGCGGCCCGCTGGGCACGCGGTTAAACCCGGATTATTCACCGACAATGTAGGCCGGACCAAACAAACGCGATAAACGCCGGAACTGCATTCGCTAACCAATCCTGCGATCACCAACAGTCTGTCAAATGCGGAAAATCACGTTTGTGTAGTTCCGGCACGGGCCGACGCGAATTTGCTCCGGCCTACGTGAATAATCCGGATTAAATCAACAGACCGCTAACGCCCTGCGGCGAATGGGCAGGAATCTTCTCACGAAAACTAGATTTCAACGTTTGCAGAGCTGCGCCAGTGTTCGCGCATGCAGTCAAATTCGGGGTTGGTCGCTCTGCCGAAGGATTTCTTCAGACAAACATTTCCGCAATTTTGTCTGATATTTTCCGAAAGTAGTCGTGAGTTTGGTGATGCCGAACGCCAGACACGATGGATATACTGCGGGGAGCCTGTTTGAGGGCACTCTACTTTTAATGCAGAGACACAGATCATGAGTGATAACGGATTGCAGTTGCCCGAATCCACGCGACAGCGGTTGGTCCAGTTTCAACGGCGTGTTCGCGTCGTCAAAATTGCGGAAGGCATTCTGGCGGGACTCCTGGGTCTGGTGCTTTCATACCTCACTGTCTTTGTGATCGATCGCGTCATCGATACGCCGGCAATTCTGCGAACGGTGTTATTGGTAACCGGGTCGGTCGGCATGGCCGTGTTGTTTCCGCTCAAGTGTCATCGCTGGGTCTGGGGTACGCGACGGATGGAGCAGGTTGCGATTCTGCTCAAGCATAAATTCCCCGCGCTGGGGGATCAACTGCTGGGGATTGTTGAACTGGCCCATAGCGAAAAACATCTGGGCAGTAGTCTGCGTTTGGCTCAGGCCGCCATTCAACAAGTCGATGCTGTGGTTCGCGAACGCGATTTTTCCGACGCTGTTCCGCATGCACGACACAAGTTCTGGGCGACCATTGTCGCGGTGCCTGCGGTGTTGGCATTGCTGGCTTGTGCCATCGTGCCTGCAGCCGGATTCAATGCGCTGGCACGCTGGCTGATGCCGTGGCGCGATGTAGACCGTTACACTTTTGCTCAGGTTGAAAATCTGCCGACGCAAATGGTCGTGCCGCATGGCGAAAAATTCGGCCTGGATGCTTCGCTCTCGAATGCCACACGTTGGTCTCCGGATTCGGCCTCGGCAAAGTTCGACGGTCAGTCGGTGGTCAATGCCGAGAATCAAAACCAGGCGTATCAGTTTCAATTGCCCGCCCAGACAACTAACGGCACGCTGAACGTTCGTGTCGGTGACTTGACGAAGAAAGTCGCCGTGGAAGTCGCGAATCGACCGGAGCTGAATTCGCTTTCGGCATTGATCACGCTGCCTGACTATCTTGAATACAGTCGTCCGGTGAAAGCCGATGTTCGCGGTGGCGTGATTTCCGTTTTGAAAGGAGCCACAGCAGAATTTGAAGCAGAAGTAGGGCGAAAACTTGTCGAAGCAACCGTGAAGAATGTTCCAGCCACCGTGGAAGGCAATCGCGTCCGTCCGGCACCCGTCACCGTGTCAGAATCCGACGTACTCGATTTTCGCTGGCGCGATGAATTGGGGCTGACGGCGCGGGATGCGTTCAACCTGAAAATCAACGCTGTCGATGATGCCGCTCCAGAGGTCAGTTTCCAGCAACAGGATCCGCAGCAGGTCGTCCTTTCAACCGACACAATTACGTTTGATCTGCAATCGCGTGATGACTTCGGTGTGAAGAATGTGGGACTTGAATGGAAGGGGTTACAGCATCCCGTGCAGAACCCAAATCCGGATTCTGGCGAAAAACTGGTAAAAGCCGGTACTCCGGAGCAGGCTCGCCTGACGGCCACAGCGACGTTCTGTGCCGACACGGACAACATTCGCGCTCAAACGCTGGAACTGCGATCTTATGTCGAAGATTACAAACCGGAACGTGGGCGGATTTATTCTCCGGCGTATGTGCTGCATGTGATGACGCCAGATCAGCACGCGGTGTGGATGATGAGCCAAATGCGGCGCTGGGCCAGCCTGGCGGACGATGTGTACGAAGAAGAAATGCGACTGCATGATGCCAATCGTCAGATTCGCCAGATGGATTCTGACCGGTTGAACGCCCCTGAAACACGGCGACAAATCGAACAACAGGCAGAAGCCGAAAAATCCAACGGCCAGCGGCTGACGGCCGTGACCGATCAGGGAGATCAATTGCTCAAGCAGGCCCTGCGAAACAAGGAAATGATGGTTGGTCATCTGGAAACGTGGGCCGGTGGATTGCAGCGACTGCGTGATATTGCGGACAATCGGATGCCGTCGGTGGCCGACCTCCTGAGCGAGGGAGCGAAAGCCCCGGGCAAGAAACCCGCTGCGAATGCTCAGGCGAAATCAAGAACCGGCCCGCAGGCGGGAAACAACAAAGGCACACAAACGGGCGAGCCAGGCGAAGCAAAGAAAAATGATCAACCGCCGCAACCTGCGGTACCAACGTTGACCGATACCGAATCCGGATTCAACAAACAGAATGCGGTCGCTGGCGAGAAGAAAGAATCAAAAGCCGGCAAAGGCAAGTTCGGTTTGCCGACAACTGTGCTGCAGGGCGGGCCTCCTGCGGATGACAAGAAGAAACCTGAAACGCCGGCCGAAGAAAAAGTCGAAGAGGCTGTGCAGGAACAGACGGAACTGCTGGCCGAATTCGAAAAGGTTCGCGAAGACCTGCAGAAGATTATGGACGACCTGGAAAACAGCACTTTCGTGAAGCGTTTCAAGGCCGCTTCGCGAGAACAACTCGAAGTCGCTACGGCTCTCAATCGAACGTTGTTTGATGGCTTCGGTGTGACTGAGGAATCGCTGAAACAGGGCCAGAAGGATCAGACTGACCGCATTGCGGATCGTGAAGTCGCACAAAGTCAGAAAGTGCGGGATATCCAGGACGATCTGGAGGCGTACTATGATCGTCGCAAGGAAGAAAAATTCATGCGAATCCTGCAGGAGATGCAGGAGTTCGAGGTCGTCAAAAAACTGGATAAGCTGAGCGAAAAAGTGCGCATCAACCGCAGCGGCGATTCTATCGCTCGGGCGGAGTACTGGGGCGATACGCTGGACCGGTGGGGGGAGGAATTAGTCTCCGCTTCGAAGTGCGGTACGTGAAAAGGTTCAAAAGGCGACAGTTTGCCGCCATCCGTTGTACTCGAAGTCATGCGAATTCTGGAAGGTGAAATGGATCTGCGCGAAGAAACGCGGTCGCTGGAGCAAGTGCGTGAGAACCTCGAAGCCGTGGCTTATACGGACAAGGCGGAACTCCAGGCGGAAACACAGCGAAAACTTTACAACCGCACGATGAATGTGGTGATGGACATCAGCGCGTTGCCGCTGGGTGAGCAGAAGTTCGGCAAAGAAATGCAGCTCATCACGGCCGCTGGCGCAGCGATGAACGATGCGACTGATATTCTGGGTCGTCCGGATACCGGTCGCGAAGCGATCGCAGCGGAAACCGAAGCGATCGAGTTGTTGTTGCAGACCAAGCGTGCGAATCCCAAGAGCGGTGGTGGTGGTGGCGGTTCAAATCCGGGCGGTGGCGGCACGGGTGATACCGATCGAGTCGCGTTGGAACTCTACGGGCCGGGGGCAGATCCGCTCGCTCAGATAGAAGCCCGTGGAGTGCAACAATCAACTGGTACGACGAACGATCAGGTTCCCGCGGAATTCCGGGACGGAATTGATGCGTTCTTCAATGCGTTGGAGAACAGAAAGTAGTTTGACTCTTTGCGTCAGTTTATTCTTCATGCGGTGTGAATTGACAATGGCGAGCGGTTGGGCGTGAGCCCTCCGTGGCCCGCGAATGACCACACTGAGGGCTGACGCCCAGCAGCTCGCCGCTGCCTCAATCGTGGTCGCGTCAAGGCTGGGCAAGTAATGAGGATTGGCGACTAATGCACATTCATCAGCATCTGCTGTTCCTGCTGGCAACAGCACTAGTTCTATCTCAGTCGTGCTTCGCTCAGGACACACAGGTGCGTTTCGGCACCGATGTCCCACAGGACGTGCAGCTGATCTACGATCGGGGACTGGAATGGCTGGCCACAAATCAGAATCCCGAGGGTGGCTGGACCGACGGTGACAGTGGGCCCGGTGTCGTGGGTATGTGTGTGATGGCGTTTCTGGCAAGTGGCGAAGATCCAAACTTTGGACCGTACAGTGACAACATCCGTCGCGCCGTCCGCAATATGATTCGAACTCAGACCGAAGCCACTGGATTCTTTGGCGGTGGCGGTCATGGCAGCATGTACCATCACGGCTTCGCAATGCTGGGTATGTCGGAAGTGTACGGAGTCCTTGATGAGGATTCCTTGTGGGACGGCGACACCAACACAGAGGGCCAGCGCAGCATTGGAAAATCGCTTGAGCTGGCGGTCAGGGCCACAATCACATCGCAGAAAAATAATCAGTGGAAAGCATGGCGTTATTCGCCCGAGGCCACTGATGCCGACACGTCTGTTTCCGGAGCAGTGCTGATGGGGCTTCTGGCGGCTCGGAACGCCGGTATCAAAGTGCCTGATGATGGCATTGACAACGCGCTGGAGTATTTTCGGTCGATGACAACGAATCGCGGCGAAGTTGGATACTCCGGAATCGGCGGCGGCGGTTCGAACAACCTTAAGTCCATCGCGGCGTTGGTTTTCGCGATCGGCAAACGCAAGAACCTGGAAGAATACAAAGCCGTGCTGGAACGAGTGACCGGCAATCTGGAAGTCGATGAATACAGTTATCCGGAATACTATCGCTATTATACGGCTCAAGCCCTGTTTCAGGGCGACTTCGAATCGTGGAACAAATGGAATCTGAAGACCGCCCGCCAGCTGAAAGATCTGCAAAGCGACGATGGAAGTTTTCAGAGTGGTCACGGGGCGGCGTACGGGACGTCCATGTCACTGCTGGCCATGGCATTGAACTATCGCTTTCTGCCGATCTATGAACGATGATTCGGAGCTTCGAATGATCAAATCCGGCATTGCCGCAATCCTGATTCTGTCTGCGGTGCTGACTGCCGCAGCGGACGATGCGTCGCTTCACTGGAATAGCGGGGACAATCTGTCCGGTACGCTTCTGAAGGCAAACGAAACGTCGTTGACGTGGAAGTCGCCGATGTTCACCGACCCGTTGCAGATCGAATTGTCACATCTGGCAAGTATTAACTTTCCGGCTGGCGAAACGACTGCGTCCGATGAAGCGGAATCCCGGATTCAGATGCGCAACGGTGATGTATTGACCGGGCGGCTGAAATCAATCAGTGAGACCACGATGTCGTTCGAGAGTGTGAGATTCGGATCATTCGAAGTTGCCCGTGATCAGATTCATAGTCTGCAGCGCAAGGGGAATTCCGGCGTGATATATTCCGGTCTGCGCGGGCTGAAAGAATGGCAGGCGGCGTTTCGAAGACCGGCAAACAACGCTATGGGCCGAGGAGGGCTTGGAGGAGGAGGTCCCCAGGGTGCCGCGTTCTTCAATGGAGCGGAAGCAGAACCACCATCCGAAAATGCAGACAGTACGATTTGGTCAGAGATGCCCGACGGTTCCCTCACCACAAAAAAATCAGACGCTGCGATCTTTCTGCCGCTGGAGCTGCCGGAGAAGTTTGAGATTGAGTTTGAGGTGAGATCGACCAAGCCAGTCAGCTTCCTGATGGCGATCGGTCGGAATCCTAAGTATAGCCTGCGGCTTGAGACCTGGGTCGATGTGTTGGTGGCTGCGAAGCACTCCTTCCAGCATCTCAAGACAATTGGCGAGCAGGATCTGTCGATCCACTTGTATGCATTCGTAGACCAAACCGCGCAAACCATGCAGGTCTATTCCGAGACCGGCGAGAAGCTGGGCGAGATCAATACGACCGGGCCGAAAACTGAAGCTGACGGGCTGATGCTTCGCAACGGAGACTTTGATCTGACTCTGCATCGGCTGCGTGTTGGTCACTGGGACGGTAAGACTCCGAGAATCGTATCGGGAGAGAATTCCCGCATCGAATTGACCGACGGAACTCCGCACTTTGGAAAGGTGCAGGGATTTACTGCAGACAGCGGAATTCTGACACTGACTGTCGGTGCAGAGACGATTGCCGTACCCTTCTCAGACGTTGCATCGCTGATCGTTTCAGGTCAATCGGCGGCAGGGGATACTGAACACGGGCGGGCATGGCTGAGCTGGAAGGACGGAGGATTTGTTTCCGGATCGCTGCTGTCAGTCAACGAGGGTACGGCGATGTTCCAACCCGCGTATTCGGCGACGCCGCTGAATTGCAGCATGTCCGATCTCGTGCAGATGGGGCTGAGTCGCGGATCGGGACTCGATGCCAGAACCACTGACACGGCCTCAACTGAAGTCACGGCAGATCGACTTTTCCACGAGCATGGAACGCTTCAGGGGCGTTTGGCAGTCGAAGGTGCCGCAGATGCGCCGATTCAATGGACGCCGCTCGGTGGACTGAACTCTTCGACTTTGCAGGGGGTGGAGAACGCCAGGTTTGTGCGTACGTCGGACGTCAAGCACTTGTCGGCAGACACAAAGTTGCAGATTGTGTATCCGGATGTCTTGTATCTGAAGAACAGCGACGTGCTGCCCTGCCGGATTACGGCCTGCACGGAAGAAGGAATTGTATTCACATCGCCACTCACGGAAGTGCGTTCGTTTCCTCATGAGCATATTCGCGCGATTGAACTGACCGCTGCCGGAAGAATCCACCAGAGCGGTTTTGCTGCGGATGGATGGATGGGATTTGGCAGTACCGCAAAACCGAATCCTACGAAGCTGGAGCTTGGCGGGAACGTGCATTATTCCCACCCCGAAATCCTGACGGGCGACACGGTTCGTTTTCATCTGGAGTGGCCGAAACAATCGTGGGCGTCGCTCACCGTTTCGCTGTTTGGCACCGGGCAACGCGACGACGAAACATGTACCCATGTCTGTTTCAACCTGCAGCCAAATCAACTGCAGGTCATGGATCGACCGATGCCTGCGAATCAGGCGATGATGGGATTCCGCGTGGGCGGTCGACAGGGCGGCAAGGCAATCGAAGGGTTAGTCACGGTTAAAAATTCGCAAGCCGACATTCAACTTGTGGCGCATGATGGCAGCATCGTCGTATCCGTCGATGGAGTCCCTGCGAAGACCATAAAGATGAACTCGTCATCATCAGCTCGCCGTGGTATTGCATTCAATGCTACTGTCACAATGGTGGGACAGGTCATTGTCAACGGTCAGGCTCAAAATCGCGCTGGTCAAGGCGTGACACTCTCAAATTTTGAAGTCGATAATCTGTCGGGAGCGTCGATTCGGCAGTTCATTGATGAAGAATCGCGGCAGGCGGCTTTGACGATTCCTCGCTTCCGCCGTGACAATCCGCCAACGCATGTGCTCATCGCACCCAACGGAGATCTGCTGCGTGGTCGCATGCTGGGCATCGAAGGCGACAGGGTTGTGTTCGAATCAAGACTCGAAACGCTGCGATTCGATCGCAGCCGAGTCGGTGCGATTGTATGGCTGGACGCTCCGAAGAGAAAAGACGCCGAGCCTTCTGCCGTTAATGAAGAAACAATCACACCACCCAAAAAGGCTGCGAGTGACGCTGATGGGTTTGCTGCCGATAACGAAGATGAAGCAACACTTCAGGCCCAACTCGCTGACGGGTTCAGCATGACAATGAAGCCACTTCGGCTGGTGGACGGAAACATTGAAGGCTCATCAGCTCTCCTCGGAAAGTGCTCGTTTCCTGCTCGATCTGTGCGTGAATTGTGTACCGGCGATCCTGCGGCCAGTCAGCGATTGGTGGCCTACGACACATGGGTCACCACGATGGCCCGCGAACCTGACTGGGACATTCCACAGAGCGAAGGAGGGAATTCAGCAGCCTCCGCATTGATCGGGACAACGGCGACCGATTTTGAACTACCGATGCTGGATGGTACCACGTTCAAGTTGAGTAACCACAAAGACAAGATTGTTGTCCTGGACTTCTGGGCCACCTGGTGCGGTCCGTGTGTGATGGCGTTGCCGGACTACATCGCGGCAACGTCGAAGTTCGATGAATCGAAGGTTATGTTCGTCGCGGTGAATCTTCAGGAGTCTTCCGACGAGATTCGCGCGTTTCTTTCTGACAAACAGTTATCGCCGCACGTGGCCCTCGACCGGAGTTCATCCGTCGCTCCGACGTTTCAGGTGTCCGGCATACCTCACACAGTCATCCTTGGCCCTGGCAACGTTATCGAAGACGTCCACGTTGGCTATCAACCCGGCAGTGGCGAAACCATGCAGACAACACTGCAGCAAATGCTTGATGGCACATGGAAGCGTGCGACGGAAGAAGCTCCTGCTGAGTAAGTGCAGCGAACGCTCATACTCTGGCGAGCGGCAGGGCGTCAGCCCAATGGCGATCACTTTAGAAAAGTAGCAGGCATTTTCCAAATGCCGTAGCC
>CAZFDW010000224.1:0-10253 GCA_964517865.1 uncultured Chitinophaga sp. | reverse complement strand
ACGGGTGTACGGTACACCCGTCGCTCCGCCGACGGGATTGCCTGCACTTTCGCACGACCACGGCCCAGACACAGCCCGAAAGACATGGATTTAATGATTGATGGTTTCTAAGTCTACCGGTACGATAAATTTCCAGCCATCACCCGAGATTCCCAGAGATCGCGATAACACTTTTTCGCCTGCTGCGCGGACTATTTCTTTCAAAGTCTTGCTTGTCCCGGTTGGCTCCATCACAATGCTGAACTTCTGTTCTCACATCCTGAGATGGGAATTCTGGCATGATGAATCAACGGCGATGTTTTGCGGCTTGTAGCCGGACCGGTACGGCAAATCTGGCGATCATCTGTTTAGTGATATCGCTTTGCACAGCCGTTGTGGCGGAACAACCACCGGGGCTCGGGCCGAAGGGCGATTTGGTCCGGGTCGAATTCGAAGCCGCCGGATCGACAACGATGATCGGGCAGAATGCTCGAAAGCAACTGATCGTCACGGGAGTCTACTCCAGCGGCCAGCGCCATGATTTGACGCATGACGTGACGTATGCCGTTGATGTTCCAGCGGTGTTGAGTGTCGATGCGGAAGGCTTGGTTGTACCGGCGACCGACGGGACCGCGACGATCACCGCGAAATCTGCGTCGGGGGAACCGGCTACGCTGATCCTCACCACGTCGCGTTGTACCGAGGAATTGCCGGTTAATTTCGAAAACGAAATTGTACCGATCTTCACAAAACTTGGTTGCAATGCTGGCGGATGTCATGGCAAGGCGGACGGACAGAACGGTTTCAGGCTGTCGCTGCTGGGATTCTATCCGAAGGAGGACTACGAGTATCTTGTGTACGAAGACCGCGGTCGCCGTGTATTTCCGGCTGATCCGGACTTCAGTCTGTTGTTGCAGAAGCCTGGCAACATACTTCCTCATGGTGGCGGACAACGCATGTCGCCCGGATCATACGAATGGGAACTTATCGCGCGGTGGATTCGCCAGGGGATGCCGTACGGAGCCGAAACGGATCCGACACTGGAACGCATCGAGTCCATTCCTGCTGTCCGTGAGATGAATTTCAAATCGAAACAGCAACTGGCCGTGATCGCTCACTACAGCGACGGCTCGACGCGCGATGTGACTCGCCTTGCCTCGTACGAAGCCAATCATTCAGAAATGGCGCTCTCAAATGCAAAAGGACGCATTACGATCGAAGATGTGCCGGGAGAGGTTGCCATCATGGTGCGATTCCAGGGCAGCGTCGGTGTCTTTCGTGCAATCATTCCACAGGGAATGCCAGTGTTGGAAACTCCGCCGGAGAAGACTTTTATTGACAACCTCGTGTTTGCGAAACAGCGACAGCTTGGCATTCCGCCGTCGGCATTGTGTGACGATGCGACTTTTATCCGTCGGGTTTCCATCGACATCGCCGGACGTTTGCCGACCGTCGCCGAAGTCGAACAGTTTCTGGCAGATACCGATCCTGCGAAGCGGGATCGACTGGTGGATCGCCTGGTGGACAGCCCAGGATATGCGGACTATTTCGCCAACAAATGGGCCACGGTGCTCCGCAACAAACGCCGCAATGGGACCGACATTCCTTATACGTACAAATTTCATGCGTGGATTCGCCGCGCGTTTCGTGAAAACATGCCCTACGATCAGTTCGTGCGGAGCATCCTGACGGCAACCGGCGATCCGGAGATTCATCCCCCCGTGGCATGGTATCGCGAGGTCAAATCATCGACGGCTCAGATGGAAGACGTGGCTCAATTGTTTCTGGGCATGAGGATGGCGTGCGCGAAGTGTCATCATCATCCGTTCGAGCGCTGGAGTCAGCAGGACTATTACGGCTTTGAAGCATTCTTCTCACAGGTCGGGCTGAAGAACAGCAAGTTCAATCAGAATGTCAACCAGCCGGATATGGTCTATCTGAAAACCAGCGCTCCCTCGGCGAAGAATCCTCGCAGCCAGTTGGACGTGAAGCCGACGGGACTCGGAGGTACGCCGCTCGATATTTCACCGTACGAAGATGCCCGACAATATCTGGTCGACTGGATGGCGGCTCCGGAAAATCCGTTCTTCGCCAGGGCCCTGGTGAATCGATACTGGAAACATTTCTTTGGGCGAGGCATCGTTGATCCGGAGGATGACATGCGCGTGACCAACCCGCCATCGAATCCGGAATTGCTGGATGCCTTGACGAAGAACTTTCTGGACCATCGATTCGATCTGAAGGATCTCGTCCGCACAATTTGCAGGTCGAATGCGTATCAGTTGAGTTCTCAGCCGACTGAATTTAACAACACCGACCAGCAGAATTACTCAAGCTTTTATCCACGACGGTTGCCAGCTGAAGTGTTGTATGATTCCGTCAACGCAGTGGCTGACACGCCATCAAATTTCGGCACGATTCCTCAGGGCACCACAGCCGTGCAGTTGCCAGACAACGGTTTCAACAATTATTTTCTTGAAGTCTTCGGCAAGCCTGAAGCAGAAAGTGCGTGCGAATGCGAACGATCTGCGGAAGCCAATTTGTCACAGTCGCTGCATCTGTTGAATTCCGGCGATGTTCAGGGCCGCCTGCAAAACGGCCAGGGTCGCGCCGCGCGTTTCAATCGCGAGCCAGACCGCCCCGACGCCGACAAAATCCGCGAACTCTACCTCGCTGCCTTCAGCCGGGAACCTCGCCTCGAAGAATCCGCGTTCATCTTGAAACAAATCGCCGAGTATCAAAACAAACAGCAGGCATGGGAAGATGTGATCTGGGCGATTTTGAATACAAGGGAGTTTCAGTTCGTGAAGTGATAGCAGATATTATACTCCTCGCGGCCGGAAATGAGTCCGGCGAGCGGAGTGGCGTGAGCCCTCCGGTACCTCGTTTTTGTACCGGCAAGCTGACGCATGCCGCTCGCCAATTGTCTCACTCATGACCGCGCGGAGTTTACACGGCGAAGCCTCGCCAGAAATAATTGTTGGAGTACACGCATTCGCCTGCTGAGTTTACGTTCAGACCAGGGTCAATTCTGGCACCCCCACTTGTTCTACCCACCTCATTCAGCCTCCTGCGGTCCTTCCTATGTTAAGCTCCTCCCGCTTCGCAACAATTGTGGTGGCGTTCCTCGCGTCGTCCACAGGGCTCTTCGCTCAGCTCCCGGCCACGCGGCTTGACGGAGTGTTCCCTGCAGGTGCTGCGCCGGGGGCGACGGTGGAAGTCACGATTGCCGGAGACGATCTGGACGATGTTGACCGACTGGTCTTCAGCCACGAAGGAATCACATTCGCGCGGAAGATGGCGGAAGTGACACCGTTTGACGAAGGACCACAGCCGGTTGAAAATATGTTCACTGTTACTGTGGCCGCGAATGTGCCGCCGGGAAATTATGACGTGCGGTGTCACGGAAAATATGGTTTGTCAAATCGCCGCACATTTGGCGTGAGCAGTACGCCGGAATTTGCGGAGATCGAACCCAACGGAGGCAACGAATTGCCGGCGTGGGTAGACGTCGAATCGGTCAGGACGAATGCCGCACAGGAAGTCACGCTGCCGGTCACAATCAACGGACAATCGATTGGTGGTCCGGATGTGGATTGGTATCGTTTCACCGGAGTCGCCGGGCAGCGGATTCTGCTCGACGGTCAATGCAAACGCATCGATTCGCACATGGATCTGGCTGTCACGCTGTTGACAGAATCCGGCACCATTATCGGGGAATCCCGCTACGCGGATGTGCGCGAATCGCTCGTCGATGTCACGCTGCCTGTGAACGGTCAGTATTTCGTCAAGGTTCATGATGCGTTGTTCGCGTCAGGACCAGGCTATGTCTATCGACTCACCATCGGTCCTTTGCCGTATCTGGACTTCGTCTTTCCGCCGGCCGGCTTGCCAGGTTCCAATGATGAATATACGCTCTACGGGCGCAATCTTCCCGGAGGTCAGCCGAGCCCTTTTCAACTGGATGGCCGACCGCTCGATCAACTCAAGGCCCGGATCGGAATTCCTGCCGACATCAGCGGCAGGATGACGTATTCGTCACTCATCGGGCCTCAACAGGCGGGCATGGACGGCGTTGAATTCCGCGTCACGAATAACGGCTTCAATTCCAACCCGGTCCTGATCACACCCGCCACCGCTCCGATAGTGCTGGAGGACGCCAACAACGATTCACCCGCCGCGCCGCAGAAACTGACACTGCCCTGCGAAGTGGCAGGTTCGTTTTATCCACAGCGAGATGTGGATTGGTTTTCCTTCGAAGCAAAGAAAGATGAAGTCTGGGCGTTTGATGTGTACGCCGATCGACTTGGCCAGTCCGTTGATCCGGCGTTGCTGATTCAGCTCCTCAGCGTAGACGACAAGGGCGAACAGAAGATTACAGACATCGTCTTCATGGAAGATGTGCCTGAACGAAACTTCAACAACCGTTCGGGAAGGCATGAATTCGATGAACGCACGTCTGATCCATCCTATACGTTTAGAGCACAGGAAGACGGGACGTACCGCATTCTCCTGAAGGATGGCGCGAGTTCTGTGAAGAGCGATCCGCGATTGATTTATCGGCTTGCCATTCGCAAACCGCAGCCGGATTTTCGCGTCGTGGCTGTTCCAGAAGGATCGACGGATGGACTGATGCTGCGAAAAGGCGGCCGGGACATGATTCGTATCGTGGCTTACCGTCAGGATGAATTCGCTGGCGAGATTACGGTCTCTGCCACAGGACTCCCCGCCGGAGTCACCACGGAAGACATCATCATCGGCCCCGGCAATCATTACGGGACATTGATTCTGACTGCTGCGGATGCTGCACCGGCTGGCATCGGGACACTGCAGATCACCGCAAAGGCCACGATCAACGGAGCTGAAGTGACACGGCCCGCTCGATACGGTGAAGCGTTGAGAGCTTTTCAGTTCGCCCAGCCAAATTCCATCATCGCCAGCGTTCCATCGCGACTTGTCGAACGTCTGCAGGTCTGTGTTTCAGAAGTAGAACCGGCTCCGCAATTGTTGACCATCGGCGACGGCAAGGTACTGGAAACGTCGCGTGGCGGAGTGATCAGGATTCCTTATACTTTAAAGAAGCTGGAAGGCACCGCTGGTAACCTCATCGGCTTTCCCGTCGATTTTCCGCCCAACACTAACGCCCAGCAGGTGAACATCGGCGGCAATGAAAAAGGTGAGTTTGAATTGCGGTTCCAGGCGAACACCGTGCCTGGCGCGTACTCGTTTTATCTGGCGGGTTTCAATCAGGGACTCCAGTACAAACGCAATCCGGAACTTGCCGAAAAAGTGAAAATCCGGCAGGAACGCATCGCGAAAATAACCACGGAGGCTCAACAGAAGACTCAGCAATCCACGCAGGATAATCAGCAGAAGGCAACCGAATTCACACTGGCAACCAACGAACTCAATCAAGCCACTACCGCCAGGCAGCAGGCAGACCAAAAGGCCACCGCCGCAAACGCAGTGATGACACAGGCCGAAACCGCGTTAAAGCAAAAGACAGAACACTCTGCTGCCGATCCCGCGAACGAAACGCTTAAACAACAGCTCGTACAGGCTCAGACGGCATTTGATGCTGCACAGAAAGCGGCTGACGACACCACGATCGCTGCCGCAGATGCCGCAAAGAAACAGGAAGACGCGACCGCGAAGAAATCGGCCGCTGAAGAGGCTCGCACAAAATCACAAATGGAACTTCAGGTCGCTCAGCAATTCCAGCAGCAGGCCCAGCAGGAAAAACAGAAAGCAGACCAGTTCGCCAGTCAGAAGCAGAATGAAGCCAACGCACGAGCCTTCAACGTCAACGTGCCATCCAATTCGCTGACTGTCAAGGTTGTCGAATTCCCGATGAACGTCGATGCGATGCCGGAGGCCCTGACTATCAATCAAGGCGAAAAAGCCGAGGTCATCGTCAGGATTTCACGCCAATACGAATTTACCGGCGCAGTCAATGTGCAGAATCAACTCCCCGGCGGCGTCGGCGGCATCAGTATTCCTGGAGCGAACATTCCAGAGAATATGCCTGAAGCCAAATACGAAATCACGGTGGCTCCAACGGCTACCGTCGGCGAACACGCGCTCAATGTGCGGTTGCAAATGAATTTCAATGGCCAGAACCTGGTGATGGAACGACCAATGAAGCTGACGGTGGTGGAAGTGAAGAAGTGAAGCACGAGTTGTCAGTTGTCAGTAACAGGCTCGGCGAACAGTGTGGAGGTATTCATTTAATGCAAACCCGATGCATCAACTTTCTGATTTTCGCCTTTTTATTCATGGTCAGAGCCGCCAGCGCTGGTCCTCCAATCGCTGTCGATATCATCCTGCGCGTTGATGCTATTGCGTTTGATAAGGAAGTTCTGCCCATCCTGCAGAAGAATTGTCTGGCCTGTCATTCGGCCAGTGAGAAGCAGGGGGAACTCGTTCTCGAATCGCCTCAGGCTATTCTGAAAGGCGGCGACACGGGTCCGGCGGTGGTGGCGGGGCGTGGTGCTGACAGTTTACTGATCCTGATGGCCTCGCATCAGGCGAAGACTGTGATGCCGCCGGAAGGTAATGATGTCGCGGCTGGGAATCTGACGTCGCAGGAACTTGGACTGATTAAGCTGTGGATCGATCAGGGCGCACGCGGCACGGGCGGGATTGAATCAATGTCGCCAAAGCAGATGCGAGCGCTGCCAAAAGGAATTACTGCGGTTCAGGCGGTGACTCTGACGCAGGACGGACAGTATGTCGCCTTTGGACGCGGCAACCGGATCCTCCTGCATCACGTGCCAACCGGACAATTGGTGACTGAGTTGTTGGATCCGGCGCTAGTGGGTTCTTCCGGAGAGGCACCTCGCGACTTAGTGCAATCGTTAACGTTGAATCTCGATGGCGACCTGCTGGCTTCGGGTGGATTTCGAGAAGTGAAGTTGTGGCGTCGGCCCAAGGACGTGCAGAAGCTCAACATTGCTACTGGCGGTCCGGCATCAGCCATGACCATCAGCCCCGATCGCAAGTGGATCGCAGCGAATGGACCCGCCAACACCGTGCGACTGTTCAACGCTGCTGATGGTGCCGCTGGCCCGACGCTCAACGGACACACGGATGTTGTAACGTCGCTGCAATTCACGAGCGATGGCCAGCGACTCGTTTCCGGATCACTTGATCAGTCGATTTGCTTGTGGAACATCGCTGATGGTTCGCTGGCGGGTCGCATTGAAACACCGACGCCTGTAAAGGCGGTTGAATTGGTGAGTGCGGAAAACCAAACAGAGTGGATTGTTTCCGGGGGCGGCGACAACCTGCTGAGGCTTTGGCAAATGCCGGCGTTCGCCCCGACAAAACTTGCGTCGTCGTCCGCTAATCTGGAACGTACGGTGAGTAGTCGTGATGGTCGATTGCTCGCGATGATTGATAACACCGGCACCGTGAAAATCATCGCCGTTCAGTCGGCAGCGATTCCGGTGATCGAACAGGACATTGCCGCATGGAAAATCGAAGGCGGCATTACTTCGCTGGACTTTGTACGCAAGCCCGGTTCACCGGAACCGACGGCCGACAATCTGCGAGAATGCTACAACGTACTCACGGGAACGCCCGACGGCTTTGTGCAGCTCTGGAGTCTCTCGGAACAGAAGCTGCTGGATGCATGGAGGGGTGGAGTTGTCGCAGTGAGATCAGTCGCCGGCAGTGTGGACGGGACGATGGCAGTCTCTGGATGCGAAGACGGCGGGATGTTTGTCTGGAACCTGAACGCCGCTCCGTCAGTGCCGCTGCAAGCCGCGACGGGCGAAGAGTTCGCACTCATGGTGCTCAGCCCGACTCGCAGACAGCTTGCGACCGTTGGTACCAAAGACGGCCAGCCTGCGATCATAGTTCGCAGCACGGAGACGAACACGATTACGCATTCGCTCATCGGTCATACTGGCAGCATCCTTTCGCTTGCCTTCTCAAACGATGATGCACGCTTGATTTCCGGGGGCAACGATAGAACGATTCGCGTCTGGGATCTCACAAATGTGGCCCAGCCGGAACTCAGGAAAATCGAAGGTCTCCCAACTGCCGTCACAGCGGTGGGGAGCAACGGCGATGGTAGTCAGATCATCGCCGGCTTTGAGGACAACGCTTTGCGATTGTTGAACGCGGTAGACGGATTGGTGCTGAAGGAATTCGTTGGCCACGCAGGCGTCGTCTCGGCCGCCGGATTCTGGGCCGGTCAACCTTTTTCCGTCAGCCGGGACGCGACCGTGCGATTCTGGAATGCAGCTGATGGTGCGCAGGTTCGAACAATCAATCTGCCTGCTCCACCCACATCATTCGCGCTGTCAGCCGACTCGCAGCGCATGGCATTTGGTGGTGCCGACAATCAGGTTCGTATTCACCAAACCGACAATGGAGGTGTTCTTCAGACCTTGCCGGGATTTGCGACCGCAGCTACTTCGCTGAGCTTCTCGCAGGACGCTCAGTTGTTGTCTGTCGTCAGCGTCGATGGCCGAGTTTCCGTCTTCAACGCCGCGAACGCGCGGCTTCGCGAAGCCTTCACTGATCCGAAGGTCAAATCAGCAGTCTTCTCTGCGACGACAACGCTCCTGGTTGCTCGCGCGAACGAAGTCATCGCAGCACAATCGCCGCGATTCCTGCAACATCTCGACGGCAATGCGCAGCCTGTCCGGGGAATGGCCTTTCATCCCAACAACCAGTTGGT
This sequence comes from uncultured Chitinophaga sp., assembly GCA_964517865.1. Taxonomy (GTDB): domain Bacteria; phylum Planctomycetota; class Planctomycetia; order Planctomycetales; family Planctomycetaceae; genus SXXK01. The sequence continues at coordinate 1,585 of CAZFDW010000224.1, read as the reverse complement.
GTTTGTGGTCGCGGCCGATGGAACTCTGCGAGGGTACTCGCCGCAGAATGGACAGGCAACGTTCAGCACAGGTCACGGAGCCGCAGTGAACGATCTGACAGTTTCCCTTGACGGCCAGTTCATTGCGACGGCCGGCGAAAACAACGTTGTGCGTATCTGGAACGCATCTGGTGGTGGCGCCGGACCACAGCAGCTCACGGGATTTGTCGGTCCGGTTCATCGAGTTGCTTTTTCTGCAGATGGTAAGCAGATACTTGCAGTGTCAAACGGCGACAAACCGACTTCTCAGATTCATGACATGCAGACCGGAGTGCTGTTGCAGAAATACTCTGGCCATGCAGGAGTCGCCGTCGGTTGCGCCATTCTGCCGGTGATTCCCAATGCAGATCCGAACAGGACTCAGACGATCGCGTTGACAGCGTCACCAGTCGGTGTCTTTCAATGGAACGTCACGGCGATCAGGCAGATCCCTGGACACAACGGGCCGGTGACCTCGCTGGCTCGCATTCCGCAGAACCCGCGACAGGTCTTTTCCGGCAGCACGGATACCACCATCCGTCGCTGGAATCTCGACAGTAGCCAGCAAATACAGCAGTACAATCACGGCGGAGTCGTTGTGGCGATCGCTGTTGCTCCTGACGTGCAACAAATTGCGTCGGCCAGCGACAATCACACCGCGAAGTTGTTCAACATCAATGGCCAGCAAATCGCTGACATGCGTGGCGACATCCGCCGCCGCATCGCACTCACCCGAGCCCAGCAGCAGGATTCCGCTGCGACCACTCGACTGAACGTCGCGAAGCAACTGGCCGATGCTGCAGAAAAAGATCTGCCTGTGAAGACGACGGCCGAAAAGACGCTGACCGACATGCTGACGACGGCGACGACGGACGTGCAGACTAAGAAGACGGCGATGGATACGGCGTTTACAGAAAAGACTGCGTCCGAAAAGGCAGCCATCGATGCCTCGGCTGCAGCAAAGACCGCACTTGTGGCCAGACAGCTTGCCGAGCAGTCCGCAAAGCTCGCAGCCGCAGAAATTATCCTGGCGCAGGCCAGATTGGGACGCCTTCAGCAGGCATCCAACAGTGAACCACTGAGCGAAGTACTCAAGGCGAAGGTGATTGTTGCTCAGACTCAAATGGAAGCGGCCACGCTGCATTCCACAGCGATGGCCGCTGCAGTACAGGCTCCCACGGACAACGCCACAGCCATGTCAACGCTGGCAAATGCCGCAGCTCAGAAACTTGATTCCGTGCAGAAGCCTTTCAACGACGCCGTGGCCGCACTGAAGCTGGCAGAATCCGCGCTGAGTCTCTTGTCCCAACAACAGGTGCTGGCAGCGAAAGAACTTACTATCGCGCAGGCGGCGGTGCCGATTCGCAAGGACGCCGTGACGCGATCCGAAGCGTTGCTTGCGGAAGCAAAGACAGCGGTTGTAACGGCGACAACGCAGCTTCAGGAATCGGATTTGCCGCTGCACAGCGTTGCATTTTCACCGGACGGTTCGGTACTCGCGACGAGTGGCGATTTCTCGAACGTACACACATGGGATGCCCGGACTGGGGCTGCTTTGGGAGCGTTT
>CAZFDW010000223.1:0-10284 GCA_964517865.1 uncultured Chitinophaga sp. | reverse complement strand
TCGACCGGCGAAGCAAAGCAGTCCACTCTGACAAAGAGCAGACAGCCCGAGCGAAGTGTATAAATCGCCAAGCAATGATGTCAAATTGGGATATATGCAAATTTTGCGATTAATGAGAAGGATGGTGGTTTCTCAGGACAAGATATTTTCAAACACCCAGCGATGCCAAGGAGCCACGCGGGCTGCACGAAAAAGTGTGGTGACTCGTCCCCGCTTTCTTTTTCAGATGATTTGGCTCTGGAAACGACGTTCGTTTGTGCTGCCGACTTCACCTGAGTTCATCGGCGTTCATCGGCGTTCATCTGCGGAGAAAACACCTGTAACTCATATTCCTGCCCGTCATATTCCTGCCGCCCTGATTCACATCCTGGGAGCGAATAAGGGAGTGCCGCTGCCTCTGGGTCCTTCTGCTCTATTCGTGCCGCCGGCACGCTGGCCTTTTTTTCGTGGGCGCAGACCCACGACTTTGATAAACGTCGGAAGCATTACACGCTGCGCAACCGGAATAGTCTGCCAATCACACGTAACCGGCAGGGGTCAACTGTGCAGAAGCGGTTTGACAACATCGACAGGCTGAGCAAAGAGAATACGGACTTTTGTCTGTTGGCAGCGAGCTGATGAATCGTGCCTTGCCATCTCTGCGTGAAGGTGAAGATCGATGCTAGTACAAAGAGATGCATTGGAAGATGCAGGGACGGTTACCGGAATGGCTCCTGGTTTGTCGCTGCTGGCGTTGCTGCGAGAGCATGTGAAGCTCGGATTTGTGCGTTCACGTCGTCAGGGTCGCACACGTCGTCGTTCTGAGACGCGAGTTTCCGGTGAATCGCTTGAGAGCCGGATTCTGCTGTTTACCCTGAACAGTCGCTGGTCGACGACGGCGACGAACGGCTCGGGCCTGACGCAGGGCGATGCCACCACAGTGACATGGAGCATTGTTCCGGACGGGACGATGATCGGTGCACTCAGTGGTCTGTCGACCGAAGTAGCGGCTCCCAGCAATCTGGTGACGTTCCTGAACGGCATCTACGGCACGGTGACTGCCAACACAAACTACACGGACGAAGTCTGGTTCCCTCACTTTAAGTCCACTTTCGACCGCTGGAGTGCGCTGAGTGGAATCAATTACGTGTATGTGGCCTATGACGACGGGGCGACCTTCGGCAGTTCCGCAGGAGTCCTGAATGTGCGGGCCGACGTGCGGATTGGCGGGCATTACATTGACGGAGGTTCAGGCGTTCTGGCGTACAACTTCTATCCCAGCAATGGCGAGATGGTGATTGATACGACCGAGACTTCGTATCCATCGACGGGTAACGCGATCAAGCTGCGGAATGTGCTGGCTCATGAATCGGGACATGGATTGGGTCTGATGCATGTGATCTCCGGTTCGAGTGCGATCCTGATGGAAGGCACAATCAACACCTCGTTCGACGGGCCACAACTGGACGACATTCTGGGTCTGCAGCGTCATTATGGAGACTTTTACGAAAAGAACGGTGGCAACGATACATCAGCCAAAGCAACGAATCTGGGAACGCTCGGCGGCGGCCAGACACTGAGTATTGGCACCAGTACGATCTCGACGGTTGTCGCCGCGACGGCGACGGATTTTGTCAGCATTGACGATGAACTGGACGTGGATTTCTACAGTTTCACGACGACGTCTGCTGGAACCGTGAACATTCAGTTGAGTCCCGTCGGACCAACCTACAACGTGGGCCCTTCAGGTGGCTCCGAATCCTCGTACAATGCGTCGTCCCAAAGCGATCTGACGCTGCGACTCTACAACACCAATGGGACCACGGTGCTGTCCACCGCGAACACCGGGGGGATTGGCGCCAGCGAAACGATCAGCAGTTACGCTGTGCCGGGGGCCGGGACGTACTTTGTGAAAGTGAGCGGGGCGACGGTGGACAAGATCCAGACATATCGCCTGGACATCACCGATGTGGCCACTGCGGCCCTGACGGTGTCGGTCAATCCCGGCAGTGTGGCTGAAGGTGCAGGTGCCGGCGCGGCCACCGGCACGGTGACTCGCACCGGAGATCTGACGTCGGACTTGGTCGTGACCCTTGCCAGCAATGACACCAGCGAAGCGACCGTGCCTGCCACCGTCACGATCCTGGCTGGTCAGGCGTCTGCGACGTTTGCCATTGCGGCGGTGGATGACGCCATTGCGGACGGCACGCAGGTCGTGACGTTGACAGCCTCGGCCACCAGTTACACGGCCGGCACGACCAACCTGAACGTAACCGACAACGACACGCAGTCACTGGTGGTTTCCTCGACCGCAGTGTCAGTCACCGAAGGTCTCACCAATACCTTCACCGTCAAGTTGGCGTTTCAGCCTACGGCAAATGTGACGGTCAGCGTAGCCCGCGCCTCGGGTGACACCGATCTGACGGTGAGCGCCGGCGCAAGTCTGACATTTACGACGGCCAACTGGAACACAGCGCAGACCGTAACGCTGGCCGCAGCGGAAGATGTGGATCTGGCCAATGGCACGGCCGTGTTTGACGTGACATCGACCGGTCTCAGCACGGTCAGCGTCACCGGCACTGAAGCCGACAACGACACGCAGTCACTGGTCGTGTCATCAACCGCAGTGTCCGTCACCGAAGGTCTCACCAATACCTTCACCGTGAAGCTGGCGTTCCAGCCAGCCGCAGATGTGACAGTCAGCGTGGCCCGCGCCTCGGGTGACACCGATCTGACCGTCAGTGGCGGCGCAAGTCTGACATTTACGACGGCCAACTGGAACACAGCTCAGACTGTGACCCTGGCCGCGGCCGAAGATGTGGATCTAACGCATGGCTCGGCCGTGTTCGATGTGACATCCACTGGCCTGACTACGGAGAGCGTCACCGGGACGGAAGCTGACAACGACACGCAATCACTGGTAGTGTCCTCCGCAGCAGTGTCAGTTACCGAAGGCCTGACCAATACGTTCACCGTGAAACTGGCGTTTCAGCCAGCCGCAGATGTGACGGTCAGCGTGGCACTCGCTTCGGGTGATACGGATCTGTCCGTGAGCGGTGGCACAAGTCTGACGTTTACGACCGTCAACTGGAACACCGCGCAGACCGTAACGCTGGCCGCGGCCGAAGATGAGGATCTGGCGAATGGCTCAGCCGTGTTTGAGGTGACATCCACTGGCCTGACTACGGAGAATGTCACCGGCACCGAAGCGGACAACGACACGCAGTCGCTGGTAGTGTCCTCCGCGGCAGTGTCAGTCACGGAAGGCCTGACAAACACCTTCACCGTGAAACTGGCGTTTCAGCCAGCCGCAGATGTCATAGTCAGCGTAGCTCGAGCGTCGGGCGATACCGATTTGACCGTGAGCGGTGGAACAAGTCTGACATTTACGACCGCCAATTGGAACACGGTTCAGACCGTGACCCTCGCGGCGGCCGAAGACGTGGATCTGGCCCATGGCTCGGCCGTGTTTGATGTGACATCGACCGGTCTCAGTACGGTGAATGTCACCGGCACCGAAGAGGACAATGATACACTCACGCTGACCGTGTCGGTGGATATGGCCAGTGTGTCCGAAGCCGCCGGAGCCAATGCGGCCACTGGCACGGTGACGCGAAATGACGACGATCTGAACTCCTCGCTTGTGGTGACACTGACCAGCAACGACACCGGTGAAGCGACGATACCAGCCACGGTCACCATTCTGGCTGGTCAGTCATCGGCCACATTTGCGATTAAGGCCGTCGATGACGCGGTCGTCGATGGCACGCAGGTCGTAACTTTCACCGCCTCGGCCACAAGCTATGTATCCGGCACAGGCAATCTGAACGTGACGGACAATGAATTGTCGTTGCCTGTCATTACAGCGCCCGCGACACAGGTAAGTTCTCTGCGGCCTGCGATTTCCTGGACCGCGTCCGACGGAGCGACGTCCTACGACATCTGGATCCGAAACCAAAGTACGAACACAAATCCATTCCATACAGGGACATCCACGGGCACCTCATACACCCCCGATGTTGACCTTAGTATTGGCAAGTTCAACCTTTGGGTCCGTGCCAGGGGGCCAGCGGGAAATTCTCCATGGACGGCACAGTTTAACTTTACGATCAACGCCGCGGCAACACTCACCGCCATGGTTCGCTGGCAACCGACAAGCCGTCCCACGCTCAGCTGGAATCCATTACCCGGAGCAGTAAAATACGACGTCTGGATCATTGATCATCTGGCAGGAATCAATCCCTATCTTCGAAATCAGAACGTCACGGGAACATCGTTCACTCCGAGCAGTGACATGCCATTGGGTTTGTATCGGACGTGGGTCCGGGGGATTTCCGCCGATGGGATTGCCGCAGGCTGGTCGCTGATGAGCGAGTTCTATGTCGCGCCGGCTCCGTTGATTACCGGAGGCAATCTGCCAACGTTCGACAGAACTCCCACATTGGAATGGCAGGCTGTGACGGGTGCTGTGAGTTATGAAGTATTCGTTCGTAATCTCACGAGCGGGGTTGTCGTCCATTACCCCAAAAACATCACCGAAACGAGTTGGACGCCTCCCGTCGATCTGTCTGATGGCCCATACCGCTGGTGGGCGACTGCAGTGGGTGCCTACAACGTGCGTGGTCAGTGGTCAGCTCCGATCGACATCTATGTCGGTGGCCGTCCCAATGTCCTCACACCAGTGGGCACAGCAAACAGTTCGACGCCTACCATCAGTTGGCAGGCTGTCGATGGTGCCGTACGTTATGAACTGTGGGTGACAAACATGAATTCCTCGGTTCGCGTGATTTATGAGACGAATCTTACAGGACTCAGTTTCACGCCGTCGTCATCATTGGCAGCAGCGACCTACCGAGTCTGGGTACGTGCTGTCAGCAATACCGGCCAGTTCAGTCCATGGAGCCTCGCAGTGGACTTTGTGGTTGCCAAAGCGGGCTCGTCCCGTGGCGACCTGCAACTGTTCAACGACGAATGGCTGGCCGGACTTGTAATGCCTGATTTCCAGCCACTGGACGACCGCATATCTGCCAGGGCCACAGTGAATTTGCGCGAAGAAGACCCTGAGCACCCGGCTCGAATCGTCAACCAACCAGATGGACCCGATCAGACCATGCCACACACGAAGTTTTCTCCGACCGCACCGGGTCTCCGATTGTCAGAAGCGGACGAACAGCTCCTTTCGCAGATCGATCTTGAACGGCTGTGGGGCGGCCCACATTTTCTGCCTGATCTGGCTGCGGGAGCCGTCAGAATTCCTCTCTGACGATCGACTGACAAAACCGCTGTTGGTGAATCCGGTTTCCAGCTACGCCATCGCCTCCAGTTTGATCATTCTGATAAATATCCGACGTCAATCACCAATGATGGGTCTCGGCAATCTGACCAATTCAATTATCAATAAAGCGTCTTAAGTATAATGTGGCAAATGCTTTGCGATATGAATTCTACTGGCAGTTCAACCCATTTCAGGTTTTTGGTGAGCAATCCATTGAAACGGATTATCATTTCGGTAAAGTGGAGGGATCCCCGCTGCGGCCGCAAATTTTTGACAAAATTCTACTGAGGAGCCACTGTAGTTATCCTTCGTAGGTCCTGTGGAAATTGGGTTGGCTGATGGGTACTTGTTGTCAGGAAAGTTGGTGTCTGTTTGCTGGGCGATCAGTGAAACGGATATGGACGGAGTCCGCGCTTTTTTGCGTGATTTCTAACACCATTCGGCTATTGGTGCTGACCCCTTTTAAAAGCCTGACAAGGCACTTGTCGCGGATGGTGCTTCGCTCTCAAAACCAACAGGGCAGACGGTGCGCAAAGACTGCGCCCCCGTTATGAAGATCGTATGAAGCTTTGCGATCACGAGATGGGTTTCAGGAATTTGCAAATGGAGAGACCAATGATCTGCGAATGACCTAACATTTCGAGATCAGGAATGGCGCCATAATCCAAAAAATGTGACGAACATTTCTGCAGGACTGACTGTTGTTGTCTGCTGGATTTTTCAGGATCTTGACTTTCCCGAATATTGTTGTGCAGTGGAGTTGCCGGAATGAGCGTTTTGCAGGACAAGAAGTCGCACGCAGCGAGCAGGAACGGGTACAGACGTGTAGTGGTCGCAGAGACAGATGAAAGTTACCGGTATTGGTTGGTCAACGAGTTGAGCGAGTCAGGTTATGCTCCCGTGATCGTGGACTTCTATGATGATCTGGTTGCGGAACTGGAAGCCGATGGCAAAGCGACGGTGATTTTGAGTTCCGAGTTTGACGCAGCCGGACCGCTGGTGGCATTCGGCAGGTTGCAGCTTGATGGCTTTGGTCAGCGAGTCCTCGTGATGACGGATCGTCAGATCCCGGATTTGGTGGATCGTGGAATGAAGATGGGGATTCAAGGTTTCGTGGAAAGATCTTCCGATTCCTCGCAGGTCACTGAGATGCTGTCTGCGATCACGGGCACTTCGCGATTGCGCTCGAATGCCGGGTCCCCTTTGTTGGGAGTCAGTCCCGCGATGAAGGAGTTGAGGGCGCTGATCAAGAATGTGGCAGCCACGGATGCTCCTGTCATGATCATTGGAGAGAGTGGTACGGGAAAAGAACTGGTCGCAAGAGCGATTCATCATTTTAGCCGTCGGGCTGCTGGGGAATTTGTTCCGGTCAACATGGCAGCGCTGCCGGAAAATCTTGTGGAAAGCGTTTTGTTTGGACATGAAAAAGGGGCATTCACCGGCGCGGACAGCCGTCGAGAAGGACTTTGTACACATGCTCACAATGGAACGTTGTTTCTGGATGAAATCGGGGAAATGAACCGCGAGCTACAGCCCAAGTTGCTGCGGTTTCTGCAGGAGCAGACGGTCCAGCGGATTGGGTCCACTCGAGTTGATGAAGTGGACGTGCGCATTGTCAGCGCGACTAACCGGAATGTTCGCGATTTGGTTCGTCAGGGCACCATGCGTGAAGACCTGTTCTTTCGGCTTCACGTCATCCCGATCCATGTTCCGCCTCTGCGAGACAGGAAAGAAGACATACCGCTGCTGGCCAATGCATTTTTGGAGCGTAAGTGCCAGGAAATGCGTCGCAACATGGCCTTCACTTCCGATGTTCTGAAGCGGCTCTCTGAGTACTCATGGCCAGGCAACGTGCGGCAGCTTCAGAACATGATTGAGCGAATTGTTGTGATGGCGACGGGAAATGTGATCGGGATGAAACTTGTGCCGCCCGAATATTTCTCGGTAGGCTGCGGGGACCAGTGCAATCAACAACCAGACACCGAAGTGATCGCCAATTCAGAACCCTACCTGAACCGCAAAGGGCGACCATTGACCCGCATGCAATCTGCGGAACGGAGGCTGATCATTGATGCCCTGAACCGTCATGATGGAAATGTCTGTGCGGCAGCGGACTTCCTCGGCCTTGGCCAGGCAACCATTTATCGCAAACTGCGTGCGCTGGAAATCCCAAAATCTGCGCTTCGAAGTGACATAGGATGAACTTCAAAAAAGGGGCTTTTAAAAATGGGTCAGGAACCAATCCCGGTTTTGTCAGGCTTTTGAAGTTTTGCTTTCAGTAGCTTGGCTCTCCAGAGCCGAGTTTTTCGCTACGGACGAGGGCTCGACTCTGGAGAGTCAAGCTACCTTTTCTGAGGCTTGACAGAGCACTCGCGTCTTGTCGCTCACAAGAACAGCAGAAAGTTGAACGGTTATGGCAGCTAAAGATCTGCAGATTATGCGAACTCGGGCCGGCCGGGTTGGCGAATCCTCGGAGCTGACGAATGGTGTTGACGGCGCGTCAGGCCCCAACCCCATGGAGCTGATTCTTGCTGCCGTGCGTCGTCAGTGGCCGTTGCTGCTGCTGGCCATGATTGGCAGCGGAACAATCGCGTGGATAACCTGCACCGAATTTAAGGAGCTGCTCGCAACAGCCCACATGACTCTCAGCATGCAGGAACTGCCGCTGGCCGGAGAGGATGTCTACACGACACCCAGTCCTGCGACCGCAGCGGCAATGCTCAGATCGAATGAGGTTCTGGAACCCGTGATCGAGAAGCATGGGTTGCCGTCAATCCACGAGCTTGCCAAAACATTGAACGTAAAGCCCGATGACCGAACTTTCACCATCACGGTCGATCTGCAGTTGGATGACAGTCGAAAAGCCGTGCTGGCGCTCAATGATCTGGGTGAAGATTTTGCAAAAATGATCACCCAGAATCGAAAGGACAAGCTGGAAAAACACGCAAAGTATTTCACGGAATTGCAGGTGAAGGCCGCCACCGACCTCGGTATCGCCAGATCCGAATTGGTGAAGCTGCAGGAATCGGAACGCCTGAGTGGTAACAGCGATCTGCAAAAGACGGCCGAATTGCAGGGACTTATCAATCGGCGAAATCAACTCGAGTCTCTGCTTGAACAGACAGCGCGTCGTCAGGCCAGAATCCAGAGGGATCAGGCACTATTGGCGGAAGATAGTGCGGCTGTTGGCACTGCCGCCTTTCGCGAAGTGCTCGAAGGACGTCGCCGGCAAACAGAAGGTATTGGGAAAGGCCTCACGAACTCGACGCGACTCAAAACGCTCAAAGACGAGATCGAGGGTCAACTGGCAAAATTGGAAGCAGAACTTGCGGAAATGTCAGAACCGGCGGCACCGGCGGCACCGGCGGCACCGGCGGCACCGGCGGACGAAATCCCGAATGATGGCGTGGCCAGCCCCGTCATAGGCACGAATGAAGCCCAGCCATCCGTAGTTCCACCGACAACAACACCGCCTGTCGGCCCTTCAGTGGGTTCCGTTGTCGCAGCAGAAAACCAGCTGCCTGCTGATGGTGCGTCTGGAACGGATGTGGAAGACCTCAGCAAGGGCGTTGCGACTTTGGACGATGACGCTTTTGCGAAGTGGATCGAAAAGGTGGCGGCCGTGGGAGAGGAATCGCTGGGAGATCTCGATCCATCGACAATCGCCGGCATTCAATCGGCTCAGTCACAACTGGCGACCATAGCGAATGAGGACCGCCGTCTCCGGCTGGAAATTGAAGACAACAGCGTCGATGTTGAGTACTATAAGGCTCAGGTGAAAGATCTGGAACTGGACATGAAGCGAGCCACAACGGCCCAGTTGAATCTGACCTCCACCAGAGCCATGGAGTTGGAATCTGACCTGGTGCAGAAAGAGTTGAAATACACAAGTCTGGCCCAGCGTGTGGATCAGATCAATCAGATCCGCGAGTGCCAGATGCCCGAGTACATCGTGAGTTCTCCCGCCCGGGTGAATCCTTTGTCCGACTACAAGTCCGACAAGAAAAAGCTGTTTGCTTTTGCGTTGCTGGGAAGCGGTCTGCTGTTCATCACTCCTTCGGTGCTGATGGAATTGCGGCGACTACGGCCCACTCCCGTCAACGTGGTCAGCCGTCGCTGGAATCTTCCAGTCCTGGGAATGCAGTCAGCCCAACGTTCTGGCCGGCCCGGAGAAAAAGAGCATGCTGCCATGTCTCAGCACGAATTGCGTTTGATGGCATTGCGGATTCAGCAGAGCCTGTTTCAGCCCACGGGACGTATCGTGTTGTTCGCTGGCCTCGATCATGAAGAATCCCCGATGAGTTTGATTCGTTCTCTGGCCGATTGTTTTGCGCAGCGCGAAGAATCCGTCCTGATGATTCAAACCATGCCCAGCCACTTGAAAATCCAGGACAAGGACTTCGATCAGCAACATGCCCAGAATTCGGGGCGGCCGGGGGTGGCCGAATTCCTGGCAGGCGACTACGAGGACGCATCGGAGTTGGTTGTCGGAACAGGCATTACGGGTATTGACTTCCTGCCGGGCGGCTGCACCGTCACGGCATCGGAATCCATGGCATCCAGTCGGCTGACGACTTTGATTGAACAGTTCCGTGAACGCTATTCGATGATTCTGCTGTGTGGCCCATCGACGCTGCATCCGGCAGATCTGCAGATGCTGGCGGCACGTGCCGACGGGATTGTGTTCACCGTGAACAAGAAGAGTCTTCAGGTTGTTTACGGGAATGAAGTGATGAATGACCTGATCGAACTGGGAGCACCAATCCTTGGATTCGCCGAACAACCATTCATGACGAAGAAGCTGTTTCCATCGGACAAAGACGCCAGCAGGGAAATCTCCGCAAAGACGGGGATCTCGGCATAGCCGCATGAGCTGTAGGTTTTGAAGTGGCGCGATTTAAGTCCCGACAGGGACGGCAAGTTGTATTGTAGCCAGTGGGCGTGAGCCACTGACGGTACCTTTTGTATGCGCACTCAACCCCAACGGGGTTTCACAACACAGCCTGGGGTCGCCGTGGCAACGGCGCACC
>CAZFDW010000222.1:0-10324 GCA_964517865.1 uncultured Chitinophaga sp. | reverse complement strand
GCCGCAAAGCGGCGACCCCAGGCTTTGTTGTGAAACCCGTTCCGGGTTGAATCACACGATTTCCCTACAAATAATCCTTCACGGCTTTGCCCCAGGCTTACATAGAACCGGCCCCTTGGGCCTGAGCGGACTGAATTGAAATTTCACAGTTCAATAATCCTCAACCATAGCTGAATCAAAGCCATGGCTCCCCAAAAGTCACTTCATGGATTCTTCGGCACGCTGGAATCCTATTCCCCTCTAATTCAAGTCGCATGGCAAATATCTCGGACATGAATGTCCAAGCTACTGGAATCGCAGTTGTACCGGCGGGCTGACGCCACACCGCTCGCCGGAAACAATCTGCTACGGCTTCAGCTGCCACTGTTCATCAAAGAAATCAGCGGCGACCACTTTGCCGGGCCAGACGCTGTTGGCTGGTGTACTGAGATCGATCACGGCCCAGTCCGGGAGCATGGGAACCTGGCGGGCGTTGTTGAGGTAGGCGTAGTCTCGAAACGTGAAGCTGCTGTTGAGCACCACGTACCGGTTCAGGTTCAGCGGGTTCGGATGAATCAGAATCGGAGCGTGGTTCTTTGCATCATAAGCTTTTTCGCCGACGGTGATTTTTTTGGCAGTCCATTGGATCGGCAGCTTGTCGGCGATCTTTGCCATCACGCTGTTGGATTTGGGATCCCCCCAGAGAATCAGATTGGCCGACTGAATCAACTCGTCCGTGACATCGACATCATTCACGACTCGCGCGTCGCCCCGGAAATGCCGCCGCCAGTGTTCGATGGCTCGAGTCAGCTCAGCATCCGCCCACCTGCCAACGGCTTCATTCGCCGCTGTTCCAGTGGGGCGAACGAAGACGAAGGAATCCATGAACGCATCATCGATCGGCCCCTGAAGGTTGTGCCGTTTGCGGAATGATTCCGGTGCGAGCCCATCCGTCCATTCATCATCAGCATTCAGGTGTCCGGCGACAAAGAATGAGCCGTCAGAAAATGGTCCATCAGCATGAAGCTGAGCAAATGCTACACGTACCGGCGGCGTACCCGGCGGCTGGATGTCTATCGAGGACGCTACGATTACAAGGATTCCTTGGTTCGGCATTCGAAGCGACTTCATCGTTTCTTTCGACAGCGGCAAATTGCCCGGAGCGATCTGGAGAGAGAATTCAGAGATGTTTTCCGCAGTGATATTGAGTGTGGCAGCGTTCAGACCTTTCGCGGGATCCTCTGTCCACGATGCCGCGAAATATCCGGGTTTCCAGTGCTCGATCAATCCGTTCACATGCAATGTGTGCATTCGATTGTATTTCAGTGTCGATGTTTCAAATTGCAAAAAGTACGGGGACGAATCTCGTCCCTTCTTTGCCAAAGATCCCATGGTATCCTCGACAATAGCCTTTGAGCCGCGATCGTATTGATGCCCCATACCAGCACCAATAATGTGTCGCAACCGAATCCCATGTTCAGCCAACGCTACCTCCATCACATCCGCCGCCTGCTTCTGTGAATCGTTCTCGCCGCTGTACGCAATGGTCGGACAATGAGTCAGATTCAGAGCCCACTTGTCGCAGTCGTAGAGATTCCACAATGTCTGTTCCCACGCCGTCGGTTTAAGATCTTCCTTCTGAAATACTTTGAGGAACTGCGGCGTCTCAGAAAATCCGGCCCCTGGATTCGCCGCAAACCACCGATCAGAGTAGTGAGTCGCGAACTGCCAGCACGCCGCGCCGCCCATCGAGAAACCTCGGACGCTGATGCGGTCTTCGTCGATGCGGTAATGCTTCTGGACATCCTCCAGAGCTTCCAGCACGTCGATTTCGCCGGCGAACTTGAAGGCGTTGCAATAACGTCCATACGGATGCAGCATGATCGTGTGATCCGGAGTGAACTCACCGGGGTTCTTCAAGCGGTCCCACAGGAAATTCACTTCGCTCAGCTTTTCGCCTCGACCGTGAAACCAGATGTCGCAGCGAGTCGGCACGCTGTGATCGATGGCGTACGTTGGCGGAATCACCAGGCCATACGGCTGCACGGTATTATCAATGCGGCTGATGTAGCCTCGCACGACAAGTCCCTTCTGAGTGATCCATTCCGGGTTACCCGCGAGCAACTGATCGGCTCGCGTGAGGCCGTCCTTCAGCAGAGCATCGGCTTTGTCGAACTCCTTCACGTCAAAGAACTCGTTGTAGTCCAGAGCACACCGGACAGCTCGTTCGAAGATCATGACATCGGGCAGCAGGGCTTTCGCAGCTGCATCCTGACCTGCGTTGATCGCTGCGATCTTTCCCTGCAACTGGCCCAGCGCGGTTCGCATCGAGGTCGCTCGATCGTCCGGCACAGGAACGCCGAGTTCCGGGATGCGGCGGACGTTTTCGGGGATGTTGTCCTGCAGTCCGTCCGCTCGTGCCGGCATCAGCACGCAGAAGAACGACCCCGCGACCAGCACGGAGTTCAGGATTGAGCAAAGTTTCCGCAACATCAGACGGCTCCACAAAGCGACAATTCGTAACTATTGTGGCTGAGTATGAAGACCGTGGTTGTGAAGTCAAACGGTCGGCACCTTGACCAATCGCTGAAATTCTGCGATATGACCCGCAACAGGGCCGCCGCTGCATGACTAAACCCCGAGTCTGTCCCGATACTCCAAAACTGTGAGCCGCAAGGCGCTAGCCGCGGGTAAATTCGCCCGCAAAAACCGGCGGCTAGCGCCTTGCCGCTCACAAGAACAGTGGGATTCAGACAGACTCCTGGCCGCTAAACTCGGAAGAATCCTTTGTTTGCAGGAATTCACAATCGCGACGATGCCGTTCAATGGCTGTATGATCGTATCGATTACGAACGAATTCGACCGGCGCCATCGCTCAATCCCTTTCGGCTGGAACGCATCGAACGTCTGCTGAAACGCATCGGTTCGCCGCAGGAACGGATTCCCGCGATTCACATTGCCGGAACGAAGGGCAAGGGATCGACTGCCGCCATGCTCGATTCTATCCTGCAGGCATCCGGAATCCGTTCAGGCCTGTTTACATCACCGCATATCGAACAATTCGAAGAACGGATGCGCGTGTCCGGACGCATGCCTCATCCCGATCAGTTGACTCGGCTTGTCTCGAAGCTGGCGGAGATTTTGCACGAGTCAGAAGTGGAATCGAGCGACCGCGTTCCGACTTTCTTTGAAATCACGACACTCCTGGCCTGGATGTTGTTTGACGAAGAAGGTGTCGAGATTGCCGTGCTTGAGACAGGACTTGGCGGTCGCCTGGACTGCACCAACGTCTGCCGTCCGCTGGTGACCGTGATTACCAGTATTGGTCTGGACCATACACACATTCTGGGCGACACGTTGAGTCTGATCGCTGCGGAGAAAGCTGGCATTCTGAAGGCGGGCGTTCCGGTCGTGCAGGGACAATTGCCGGAAGTTGCAGAAGTCGTGGTGACGGCGCGAGCAAGGGAACTGGGTTGTCGTCAGTTCATTTGCGGCCGAGAGTTTGCCTGGCACGTCGATCACAAGGACGATCAACTCAGCGGTCGCCAACGATCTCAGAAAATCCTCGTCCTGACGCCAACCGGAAAATACGACGCCCTGACGATTCCGTTGCTGGGGCAGCATCAGGCTCATAACGCCAGCCTTGCGGTGATGACGGCGGAGCTGTTACGCGATGCCGGCTATCCGCAAATCGACGATGTTGCGGTTTCTCAGGGTTTGCGCACAACGCACTGGCCGTTGCGGTTTGAAGTGTTCGATCAGAATCCGACAATCGTGCTGGACGCAGCCCACAACCCGGATTCGATGAAAGCCGTTGCCAGCGTACTGACCGGACCAGAATGGTCAAATCGCCGTCGCGTTCTGGTCTTTGCCGCCTCCGCCGATAAGGACGCGCACAGCATGATTCAGACCATTTGCCCGCACTTCGATGACGTCGTCTTCACGCGGTTTCTGAGGAATCCCCGCAGTCGGCAGCCGGAGGAACTCTTGTCGATTGCAGAATCGTTGCAGGATGACAGAAGTCCTGCGACATGCTGTTACGTTGCTCAGAATCCGACAGACGCTCTTCAGGATGCCAGGGAACTCGCAGGGCACAACGGATTGGTGGTCGTTACCGGTTCAATTTTTCTGGCGTCCGAAGTCCGGTCGCTGTTGAAGTGATTTGCAGGATTGATCACAACACATTGATCAAAACACCCGGTCCGCATCAAATCCTGGGGATCCGGGCGGTTCGAACTGCAGCGTTCCGATCCAAACGCCTCAAACCTGTGTCTTCTGTGAGACCTGAGGCAAACCAGTTGACCCGTGTCGTTCAGTCAGGTCCAATTCGCGGCGGAAATGCTTGTGTTTTGCTTTTATCGATTGGAACCGTCCTGTAATGTCTCGTCAGATTCTTGTGACCGCTGCGTTGCCATACGCGAATGGACATATCCATATTGGTCATCTTGTGGAATACATCCAGACAGATATCTGGACGCGATTTCAGAAGTTGCGCGGGCATCGGTGCATTTTTGTGTGTGCCGACGACACGCACGGCACGGCCATCATGATTCGAGCCCGCCGCGAGGGCCGTTCAGAAGATGCCGTCATTGCCGATATGCGTGAAGCTCACATCCGCGATTTCGGCGGATTTCAGATCGAATTCGACAACTACGGCAGCACGAACAGTCCGGAGAATCGCGAGCTGTGCAATCAGATCTGGGCTTCGATCCGCAAGGCCGGACTCGTCAAAACAAAGGACGTCGCGCAACTTTACGATCCTGTTGCGGGAACGTTTCTGGCCGACCGTTTCGTCCGCGGAACGTGTCCGAAATGCGGGGCCGAAGACCAGCCAGGTGATAACTGTAGTGCCTGTGGAGCGGCCTATACGCCAGCGGACCTGAAAAACCCGAAGAGCACGTTGTCAGGGGCGGTGCCGGAAATCCGATCGGCCGAGCATCTGTTTATTGAACTGGAACAACTCCACGACTTCCTGAATGAGTGGACTCAGGACGGCACGCACCTGCAATCGGAAGTTGCCAATTATCTCAAGGGGCATTTTCTGGGAGAACCGTTGCGAGACTGGGACGTCTCGCGACCTGCTCCATATTTTGGCTTTGAAATTTCCGACAAACCTGGTCACTACTGGTACGTCTGGTTTGACGCGCCAATTGGCTACATGGCATCGACACTGGAATGGTGTCATCGGCACAATGAAAACCTGGACGACTGGTGGCGAAGCGATTCGAAGGCTGAAATTCATCATTTCATCGGCAAAGACATTACATATTTTCACACGCTGTTCTGGCCGGGCATGTTGAAGTCTGCAGATTGTAACCTGCCGAAAAAAGTCCACATTCACGGGTTCCTCATGGTCGGTGGTGAGAAAATGTCGAAGACGAAGGGCACATTTGTAATGGGCTCGACGTTTCTCAGGCACCTGCCCTCCGGAGCGCTGCGCTACTATTATGCCAGCAAACTCGGTACAGGTCTGGACGACATCGACCTGAACCTTGACGAATTTGTCTCGCGGTTCAACAGCGATCTGGTTGGAAAGGTTGTCAACCTTGCTTCGCGTTCGGCCGGTTTTCTCGCCGGGAAAACGCTCAGCGATGTCTATCCCGACGACGGTGGACTGTTTGCAGCCGCTGCGGAAAAGGGCGAGCAGATTGCTGCGTACTACGAAGACTGCAATTACAATGCGGCAACGCGGGAAATCATGGCTCTGGCCGATAAAGCGAACAAGTTTGTCGATGACCGCCAGCCGTGGGTGATTCGCAAAGATCCGGCGAAGGCAGACGAACTGCGTGATGTGTGTACAATCACGCTCAATCTTTTCCGACAGATCGTGACGTACCTCGCTCCGGTCCTGCCGGAACTGGTCAAGCAGACCGAAGAACTCCTGAACCGCCCGATTGCACACTGGTCGGATTCTCAAACACCACTGACAGGAACCCCCGTCAGTCCTTTTCAGCACTTAATGAAACGTATTGAAACGAAACAGGTTGAATCGATGATCGAAGAGAGCAAAGAAGTGATGGCCGCTGAACAGGGCGTTGCCCCGGCCACTCCGGAAACCCCTGCCGTGGTCTTTCATGCTGCTGACCAGTGGAAAGACGCCGGCGATGCGCTGGCCAATGAAGCCCTGGCTGGTGAATGCACGATTGATGATTTTGTGAAGATCGACCTGCGGGTTGCACGCGTGATCGAAGCGAATCATGTGCAGGGTGCGAACAAACTGCTCCAGTTGACGCTGTCATTGGGTGGCGGAGAAACTCGCAATGTGTTTGCGGGGATCAAAGCAGCTTACAAACCCGAAGATCTGGTCGGACGCCTCGTGATCTGCGTCGCCAATCTGAAGCCGCGTCAAATGAAGTTCGGTCTGAGCCAGGGCATGGTGTGTGCCAGCGGCAGTGGCGGGACGGAAGTGTTTCTGTTGTCTCCCGATACCGGTTCGGTGCCGGGACAACGCGTGCATTAAGTTCGCCAGGAGTCTTTTCCATGATGTCTCCGCAGCACCCTTCTCGCATGGGCCATCCGGCACAGTCGGTCACGGTTCCGAGTTCTCCGCCGATATATCAGTCAACTGCGTTTGATGTGCCGGACCTTGATGTTCTGGAAAAGATCCATGCGGGAGAACTGCATGGCGACATCTACACGCGCGACAGTAACCCGAATCATTCGGCCCTTGCGGACTCCATCGCAGCGCTGGAAGAAACCGAGGCTGGGGCGGTATTTGCTTCCGGGATGGGCGCGCTGGGGGCCATTTTTCTGACGCTGGCGTCCGCCGGAGACCATGTCATCCTTGCCAAAGCCATCTACGGCAAGACGATGCAATTGGCCCATCGGATGCAGCGGTTCGGGATCAGTGTATCGACATTCGACGCGACAAAACCAGACGAATTGACCTCTCTGATCACAGAAAAAACGAGGTTCGTACTGGTCGAAACGGTATCCAATCCGCTGCTGGAAATCTCTGATATTCGAGCGATTGCAGATGTGCTGACCCCGGAGATTCCGCTCGTCGTTGACAGCACGTTTACCACACCGGAATTGATTAAGCCGTGCCAACTGGGTGCGTCAATTGTGATGCACAGTGCGTCGAAGTACGTCAACGGTCACGGAGATGTGATGCTGGGACTGGCTGCCGGATCTGCGACCCTGATGAAGCGATTGAACAGCACAGCAAGCGTTTTCGGTCAGAATGCGAATCCATTTGAATCCTGGCTGTGTCAGCGCGGCATGAGAACACTGCCGCTGCGGATGAATCAGATCTGCCGTACGACGCTCGAACTTGCACGAGCATTGAGCGGACATCCGGGCGTGCGGCGTGTCTACCATCCTTCGCTGGAGAATCATGTATCGCACGCGATTGCTCAGCGGCTGTATCCACTTGGAACCGGCGGCATCCTGTCGCTTGAACTGGCCGGCAGCGGAGTCGAAGTCGTCAACACATTCATGCGCGCAGCGACATCGATTCCGTTCGCTCCGACGCTGGCTGATGCACGTACCACGATGTCACACCCGGCATCAACGTCGCACCGTTTCATGTCACCCTCAGCCCGCACCGCGATTGGTATCCGTGATGAACTGGTACGAATCTCAGTCGGTCTGGAATCGTTTGAACAACTGCGGGCTGAATTGTCAGCCGCACTGGATATATGTTCCGCGCGGTCATGAATGAGACGATTGGCGAGCGGCAAGCGTCAGCTTGCCGGTACAAAAGCGAGCGCCGGAGGGCTGACGCCGCTTCGCTCGCCGGACTCATTTCTGGCCGCGCGAAGTCCAGCCATAATCGTTCAGCACTTGCGCCCCAACGCCGTGGATGCTGATTGGTTGAATTTCTGCCACAGCATTTTGAGTTGTCCGGCGATTGTCTGAGGCGAATAGCCCAGCGCTCGCAAAGTGCTCATCGAGAAATCTGGATGCGCGCAGGACACGTCTTCATGCATATCGAGTTGCCGTATGATGTCGTCACAGTCGTTTGCCGAGAGCTGCATCGAACAGAGCGGGCTGGATTTGGGGACCATGGTGCCCGGCTGCGGACGATCAGTGATTTTTACGGTGGAGCGAGGCTCCGTGCCGAACTCCTCCGGCACATGGATATCTTCACGGGCCCACAGAATCAGCCGTGCGGCGACTGGTGAAACTGGTTGGAGTGTTCGTGACGCATTCGTCTCCAGCGACCTTCGCGGACGGCCGGATGTCCAACCCAGCGCGGCAAGGTGACGATGAATGATCAGACCTGGTTGCTGCAGTTCGAAGAGCATGTGCGAGGCTGTGACCCGCGGATTCACCTCGAGGAACCACGCACGGCTTTGTCTCAGGATGAAGTCGATTCCAAACACCCCGCACAGGCCGGAACGTGCAACAAGGATTCGTGCGGCTTCCAGCACTTGCTGCGTCACCAACTCACCCGGATCGACCGGCCCGACATTGCCGCAGAACAGGAATCCGGACGCGCCGAGCGAAGGCCATCCGATCAGTTGTAATGACATGCCGAACAAGTGTACTCCCGATTGATCCGCGCACAGAGTTGCAGACATTGGTACACCGTCGATGTATTCCTGCAGATACAAGCCACGCGACGCAGGCGCCGGAGTTGTGGTGCTGGCCGAAACATGAAGGTCGATCCCGATTCCCCCCGAACTGGCCACCGATTTCCTCAGCCAGTGGCAGTCCGCATCGGCTGTCGCCTCAGTCGCAACCCGAGGCACGCCAATTGTGGTTTCCACCAGCCACTGGTTCAATTTCCTCGGATCGCGAAGTTGATCGATGATGTCCGGAGCGGCTCCGATCACCGGTCGATGCTGGGCGATTTCGCGGAGCGTGTCTGAGTGATTCTCGAGTCCGCCGGTCCAAAGCATTGGAATCGTGCTGCGAACTGACTGGATAAACTGGGGGAGTTGAGCAAAACCATCGATCCGACCGACAACGCGACCGCGTCCCGAACCAAGCAAATTCTGCAGATCATCATCACCGAAGAAGTCCACGCATAAAGGACGCAATCCGGCTGCAATCGCAGATTCGGCGACGCTGCGCACGCTGGCACCGCATAAAAGGAGGGATCGAGTCGTTTTCAGAGCTGAGATTGGCTTAAGTTTCTGCGAAGTTGGCGACATCTGAGGCCGGTGAGTTGAAGAACAGCAAAGAATTCGCAATCCTGTCACAAGCTGAACATGCCGGAAGTTGATCCGAGGCCTCTGCGGAAGTCAATCAAGCCCGGTATGTTTCATGTGTCAGGCGACCTTGTCCACAACACAGGCACCTTATTGCAGAAGCAGCGGGATGCTGCTTCCGCAGACAACTGAAAAGTGTGGTCCTGAAAAAAGTGGGTTCTCGTAATGAGGCTGCTTTTGAAAACTTGTCTGCGGTCGCTGTTTTTTGATTCCGCTGATTTTTGTAAAGAAAGAAGAAGAGAATGTCCATGTTTGTAGGCGAAGCACTTTGCGGTGACGGCCTTGAAATTGCGCACATCGACCTGTTGATCGGTGACAAAGGCGGTCCTGTGGGGTCGGCGTTTGCTCACGCACTCGCAAACCAGAAAATGGGCCACAGCAACCTGCTGGCTGGCACTCCCAACCTGTCCGTCAAGCCATCGACCGTGATGATCACCAAAGTGACCATCAAGGGCGCTCGTCAGGCAGTGCAGATGTTCGGACCGGCTCAGAAGGCCGTTGCAGATGCGGTCACCGACTGCGTCAAGTCCGGCGTGATTCCGAAGGATCAATGCGAAACTTTGTGCATCGTGTGCGGCGTTTTCATTCACTGGGAAGCTGCTGACGACAAAAAGATTTATCAGTACAACTACGACGCTACGAAGTTGGCGATTGAACGAGCAATGAAAAACGAGCCATCCGTTGATGCCGTGATTTCACAGCGCGATTCAGCCAAGCACCCGTACTACGCGGGCTGAGCAGTGAGTAATTTGACCTGAGTGTTCCACCAGATCAGAAGCCCGGCATTTCAACAATGCCGGGCTTTTTTTGAGGCTGGTCCTGAAACAGGCGACCGTCATCTGGGGTGTGGCGACTTGTCGCCGCTTTGCCTTTCCAACACGGCATTCTTGTCAATCGGCATGGGAAAACAGCGAACATTCCATTTCAGTTTCAGGTGAAGTCGGCAGAACAAACGGTCGTCTTTCGCAGAGCCGGATTACCTGAAAAAGAAAGCGGTGACGAGTCACCGCACTCCAAAGGTCGCTTGTTTAGCTACGCTTACTTTTTGAAACATGTTGCAGATGAGTCAAGTTTCGGATTTCAGCGACCCCAGCCGGCTTTACGCCGCTGGAATCGAGGTTTGGAAACTGGTACGTTTCCATCCCGCTTGCTCGTCCCCGTCGGCCTCATGTCTTGTCGTTACCCAC
>CAZFDW010000221.1:0-10333 GCA_964517865.1 uncultured Chitinophaga sp. | reverse complement strand
GGAATTTCAGCCTCGGAAGCGATGATGTAAGTCGTTTACAGAAGCCGGCGCCTGCGGCTGGGCGGTAAACGAAAAACTTCTCCATTCTAAATCAATTCTAGAATTGGCAAGCCACCTCCGACGATACTGGTGGGGCGTCCGCTTGAGTCGTCGTAGTGTGTGTCTAAAGGCACACCAAGTGCGTGATAAATCGTGGCCAACAAGTCGAGCGGCGTGACTCTCCGTTCATGAACGCCGCCGCCCCACTTCTCGCTGGCTCCGACGATGCGTCCGCCCTGGATTCCGCCACCAGCGAGCATAACGCTGAAGCAGTCGGCCCAGTGATCTCGCCCCGCGTGGCCGTTCATGCGAGGCGTGCGGCCGAACTCGCCGACGCAATAGACGATGACGTCGTCCAGCATTCCCCGGGTCGTCAGGTCTTCGATCAAGGCCGCGATCGCACAATCCAGCGGCGGCAGGTGTTCTTCGAGCCCCTTCGCGATGTCATTGTGGTGATCCCAGTTGCCCGTATTGATGTTCACGCACCTCGCTCCTGCTTCGACAAGGCGTCGCGCAAGTAAAGCACTCTGGCCATAACGGTGTCGGCCATAGCGATCACGCAAGCTGTCCTCTTCAGAATTGAGGTCGAAGGCCGCACGCATTCGATCTCCGGCGACCATTTCGAGTGCCTGCTTTTTGAACGTGTCGAGCCCCTCCATCACTCCGCTGTCGTCGATGTCGCGCCGCAAGGTGTCGAACGTCCCGAGCAGCGTGCGGCGGGCATCAACACTCTTCGCGGTCAGACCATCAGGCAGGGACAGATTCGGGACTTTGAAGTTTTTGTCATTTGGGTCTGCTCCGACTTCAAAAGGGTTGTACGACTTGCCGAGATACACAGCTCCCTGATAGCCGAACGCTTCGGATTTCGGGATCGTCACGTAGGCTGGCATCGGCGGTTGACGCGACCCGCTGGAACGTGCGATGACCGAACCGAACGACGGCTTCTGAGCAGCGTTACGCGCGAGAGTCGGTCCGAAGTAGCCGGTCTGCATCCAATGCGCCGACGGCGCGTGAATGCCGTTTTCATGATGCACTGACCGCACGATCGATAGCCGGTTCATGACCCTCGCCTGGCCAGGCAACTTCTCACTGAGCACAACTCCGGGAACGCTGGTGCCGATCGGCTGATACATACCACGGTACTCGACCGGCGCCTCAGGTTTCACATCGTACGTGTCCTGTTGGCTGAGACCCCCGTCTGTCCAGAAGACAATCAGAGATTTGTTGCTTCTGGAATGTCCCGATTCCGCCGACCGCGCTTCGAGACGCAGAAAATCGGCCAGTCCAAGTCCCATCAGCGGAGCGCCGATCTGCAACAGACTTCGTCGAGTGAGTCGGTCGATTTGTGACATACAAAGGATTCCTCCGTCGATGTTTTCAGTGATTAAACAGGAATTCGTTCGTCGCCAACAGCGACCATAACAACGTCCGACAGGCTTCTGCCCGGTCGGGCTCTAAGGCCAGGTAATCGGTTGCGGCTTTCAGTTCATCGGGTTGCGGCTGTCGCGCGAGAACCCGCATGAAAACCTCCGTGGCAATTTCAGTGTGTGACTTATCGCTCTCCGCCAGAAGTTGCGGGTAGCCGGTCTTCGCGGTCAGCTTGCGCTGAATCTCGGCGGAATTCACGAGTTCGAGCGCCTGTGTGAGCGCTGGCGCATCGACTCGTTCGCATTCACAGGCCGACATTCGGGCAGGGCGACCGAAGACGTCAAGAAAGTGCGCCGCCACATTTTCATCCGGCAGCTCGATGGCGCGAGTTCCCGCCGGTACTCCGGCAAATTCTGTGGGCACGTCCAGTACCTGACTCATTCCATCCAGCAGAACTTCGGCACTCAAGCGACGTGGATAGAAGCGAGAAAAAGTCTGCGAGTCCCCCGCGTTGCCGTCATGTGGTGTGGATTCCAGACCATAAGCATGACTCAGAGTGATCGACCGAATGAGAGTCTTCACATTGAAGCCGCTGGCGGCAAATTCCTGGGCGAGGGTGTCGAGCAGTTCGGGATTGCTCGGCGGGTTGGTGCTGCGTGCATCGTCGATCGGATGTACCAGACCTCGACCAAGAAAATGAGCCCACATGCGATTGGCCATCGTGCGGGCGAAGAACGGGTTGTCGGGACTCGTCATCCAGCGCGCGAGGCTGATGCGAGGATCGTCATCCGGACCCAGGGAAAACTCCGCCCCGCCGAGCGGCCGTGGCTTGAGGATCTCACTCGTCCGTGGATGCCTTGTCTCGCCGCGATTGTTGAGAAAGATGATCTCGTCGGTCGGAACTTCGGCGTCTGCGAAGCCTCCTTTTCGGCCAACGCGAGCAAAGTTTGCGGCGAAACTGAAATAGTCTTCCTGACTCCAGCGCTCGGTCGGATGATGATGACACTGCGCACACTGGACGCGGACTCCGAGAAAGGCCTGCGCGACGGATTCGACATATTCCGAGGGCTTCCGCACGGTGCGATACCACAGCGCTGGTGGGTTCTGGTACTGGCTGCCACTGGCGGTGATGATCTCCGAGACGAACTGATCGTAAGGCTTGTTGTCGGCAAGCGAATCACGAATCCAACCGGAAAACAACGCAGTGCTGGCACGCTGTTGTGACGTCGAATAGCCGGCCCCGCGGTTCTGCAGAATGTCAGCCCACTTCAGCGCGAAATAGCTCGCGTATTCAGGCCGGTCCAGCAACCGATCAATCAACCGCGACCGTTTATCGCTGCCCGTGTCAGCGAGGAACTCGGTGATCTCCTCAGGTGTGGGCAGCGTGCCGCAGATATCGATGCTCGCACGTCGGAGGAAGATTGCGTCGTCAGCCAGAGCAGAAGGAACAACACCCAGTTGTCGCCACTGATTCAACAAGTGCGTATTCGTGTGACAGGCATCCTGCCTGTCTCCCTGATGACCATCGTTTTGATTACCATCGTTTCGAGAGGAAGAAGAGACAGGCTGGAAGCCTATCCCACGAAGTTGCTCTTCTATCGCAGCCAGCTGTACGGGATCGGTCACGAAGGGAACAGCAGCATGAAACGTGGAGATCTGGTCGCCGAAACGGGCCATGACCGCGACCATGCCAGGCTGATCGGCTGTCCTGACAAGGCCGTCGTTTTCAATCGACGCAATGCTGGAATCATTGGATTGATAGACCGCTCGCTTCGTGACGTCGCGCGATGTGCCATTCGAAAAGAACGCCGTCGCCGTCAACTGCAGCGCCTCGTTTTTCGACAGGACTTGTTCCGCCGGTGACAGTTCGAGACGTACCAACTGCGGGTCATCGGTTCCTGGCTTTGGTGAACCTTGAGCGATCCATTCGCGGAGCACCTGATAGTCATCGCTCGCCTCTTCCAGTCGCCGCCCGCCTCCATGTGGCATCCGTGCCGTCGCCTTTAACAGCAACAAGCTGCGATCGGGCATTGCCGGCGACAGACGTCGTCCCCGACTTTCGCGGACCAGAGACTCGTAGTCCTGATCCGGGTCGAATCCAAACAGTGAGAGCTGAAAGCCATTCTGCCCTGTCGCCTTGCCATGACAGCCGCCTCCGTTGCAACCGAGCTTTGTCAGAATCGGCACGACATCCGTTCTGAAGTAGATGTCGGCGGCCTGAAGTTCCGCATGCAAAGTCAGCACGCTGCAAATCAGCAGAAC
The DNA here is from genome assembly GCA_964517865.1 of uncultured Chitinophaga sp. Classification (GTDB taxonomy): domain Bacteria; phylum Planctomycetota; class Planctomycetia; order Planctomycetales; family Planctomycetaceae; genus SXXK01. The sequence continues at coordinate 6,664 of CAZFDW010000221.1, read as the reverse complement.
ACCGGCGAACGCGATTCGGCAGGGCCTGGCGCTGGCTCGAATGCTGGTCATATTGTGTCGCCCCTCATTGTTTGCTGAGGAAGTGATCGCGGCATTCATTCGATAATCTCCAGCGGGAGCAGGCTACTTCCAAAGAACGTCGCCTGGTCTTCGACAACTCCAACGGTCAGCAAACGGAGGAATGACTGTTGCCCCAGTGGAGCATCGTCGTTGATCGCTATCTGAAGCGATCCTTTGTCAGTTTGACCTGTAAAAGTCTCGCCCCGTCCCCGGATGCCCTCAATTTCTGTAATTCGGCCCGGTGCCGCCAGTTCGGTGTGCATCTTACCCAGGAAGCCGTTCACCCGTCTCGCCGAATACCCCACTGTGATGGTTTCGCCGCGTTTCGCTCGAGTCACAGCGAAGGGATCTACTTCGACGAGGAACGCCTGGGGCTGCACATCAAAGACAACGGGATTACTGTAAACCAGAACTGTTTCCATTTTTTGGTCCGCAGTGGGAATTGTCGTCTCGGCACGCACAACGAACGAGTACCGGCCGACTCGTAACGACGGTGGCAGATAGAAACTGAGGTAGCCCTTTTGTTTCCCCGCCGGAATAATCGCGGCCTGATTTTGAATCGAATCCGGCAACCCGACACCGATCAATTTCACCGGCGCTTGATGCCCGAGGTCCTTCCGTTCGACATGCACCGCTACATCCAGGACTCCGCCCGGCGCGTGCTTGACTCGTAACTTGCCATAAAGCTGATGTACCAGTTCTTCATCGCCGTCCGCCATGATCTTCAGCGGTGAGTCCCCCGCGATTGCCAGGGGAATCTGCGAAATAAGGCGGCCGCTTCCGTTGGGACTGCCAGGACCAACCATCGTGCCTCCGCGAACTGGTCGGGGCTTCGAACGTGTTGGCGATGCGTCTCCATCGTTCGAATCAAGGAGCGTTTCAAAGCTCGCAACGTCATCGGCATATCCAGCCAGCTTCAACTCGCCCAACCCTGCTGCCGCATCGCGATTCGCGGAGACAACAACCGTTGTTCGATCAACATTGGGCCCAAACCAAACGTCGGGACATTCAACTCCCGAAGGCAAATCCTGAGCGGAAACTCGAATGGATCCGTTCATTCCTCGTCGGCGAAACGCAATCAGGTCCAATACCTCACGACCTCCGCGTTTCAGGTTCAGTCCCGCACTTTGATTCGCATGCGGGACAGCCACGAGTTCGAAATCCGGTTCTTCGCGACGAATGCTCAGACGATAGATCCGGCGCGGATCATTGCGCAGACCGCCGCTCAGGTTGCGAATGGCGATCAGATACCGACCATCCTCCGGACAGACCCAACGTCCCGCCGGATCAAGATGGCCCGTCGGAAGCGCTCCGCCAATGCTGCGAGTTTCGTCGGTGAATTGCGCGAGCAGTTGCAGATGCGCGGGATCGGCATCCTGCCTGTCACTCTCGTCTACCCGTTCCGCACTGAGTTGTTTTAATGACACATCAAGCGGTAATCGTGCTGCCCGATGCACACTGATCTGCAGATCAACTGGTGACTGAATCCGTTGACCAAGCGCCTCGATGTACAGACCCTCGCCGCGTCGAGCCTCGATCGCAAACCAATCGCACGCGGCACCAGCGACAAGTTGTCCACTGACCTCGCACGGCACTTCGAGCGCCTGAGCCGTCGCTGACGAAATGTTGTCGTCTCGATCCATCACGACTTGCACGTCGCTCAGGCCGATCAGAATCGGCGCATGGCTGCCGGGCAGATGAAACGGGAACGCGGCTCCCTCCAGCACGGCCTGCGCTGGAAGCAGTGGCACGGGCAACGGCCAGGTCTCGCGCGCAATCGCCCCCGGGATTTCGACGTCGATGCGATCCAGGGAACCCTCTGGCGATCCGGCGATCGGCAGGTTCCAGCCATACAGCGTCACGCGGGTCGCTTTGCCACGCTCGATGACACTCGGCACCGAGAACGCCACGCGCGGCCCAGTGTCGATCTCGAGCCGGTAGTAATGATCGGCGCTGCCGGATAAAATCAGGTCCTGCACCTTCACGACATACGTTCCATTCGCCGGAACTCGAAAGTCGATCAACGGGTCGCCGCCGAAGTAGCCTCGATTCACCGCCAGACGCCGACCGCTGGCATCGGAAATTTCCAGCACGGCTCGCAACCGGGAATCGATGCGTTCCGCCGAGCACTCAACGACCATGCGTTGTCCGCGTTGGGCGTCGAAGCGGTAACAATCCACATCTGTGGGTTTCTCGATGCGTCCATTGATCACGACATCGAGCGGAACCGGCACAGAGGCAGATTCCGTTTCATTAGGTTCGGCTTCGAGAGACTCGCTCTGATTGCTGACGGAAAAGCTGTGCGGCGCACTGACTCCGCTGTCGCCGACGGCCCACAGATCATACAGTCCGGGCATCGCATCCGGCGGAATCGATATCCGAAATCGACTCGCATCCAACGGCTCAAAGTGAACGCCAGGCAAGTTGCTGTGCAGCGTTTTCAGCGTCTCAAGGTTGCTGCCGCCGATCGTGACCTCGACTGATTGCCCCGCTTGCCCTCCAGGCGGAAAGACCGATGCCAGCTGAGGCGGCGCCTGCCCAAACGATGAATGCGCCGCAAGCATCACCATCGAGGCGACGACGAACCGTCCCGAGTTACCAGGCATGTATCGCTTACGTTCAAACAACTTTCAGTTCCTCCGTTTTCCTGTGCGTCGTCCGCAACATCTATTATCCCTGTTCCCGAATCGGTTCGCCGTCGGGCAGAATTGGCATGGGGCGACCTGCGTGAAGTTTGAATTGTCGGCTGTCCCACCCAAGTTAAACGCGACTCAACGATCCAGTATGCCCACCGAACGAATCGGCCTCGACGCCAAGTCTTTGCAGGATCGTGACGAAGAGCTTCGCCAACGGCAGTTCGTCCACTTCACTCTTGCCTTGCCAGCCCGCATCCGTGTCGATGCCGGCACCGGCTTGATTGTCTTCATTGCCTGTACCGAACTTGAGATATCGGCCGTTGGTGAAACCGAGGTTTTTGCCGCCGGCGGAGATGATCGGGTAGTTGCGTGAGAGGTGGAAGCTGCTGGAGGCGGAACCGTGCATGGCCAGCGTGTTGTCCAGCAGATTGCCGGCGCCGGTTGGCTCGGGAGTGTCCTTGAGCCTCTGTGCGAACCGACCGAATTCCTCAGCCTGATAGCGGTTATAGGTGCCAAGATTCTCCCAGCCGCCCGGCTTCTTGACTTCATGAGTCAGACCATGAGCACCATCAAATCCAACAGCTAGCGACAGCAGGTCGTGTGGCCCTTCACCGTTTTCTCTCCCCAATTGAAACGTCGCGACGCGAGTCGAATCACTCAGGAAGGCAAGATAGATCAGTTCATACATCGTCTGGAAGTAGAGCCTGGCTTCCCTGGGCTCAGCATCCAGATGCAGGTTGCGAGTATCCACCTGAGGAATCGGAGTATCAATCCACCTTTGAGCCTTCGCGAGCTTCAGCTCTGTATCACGAACGGCGTCAAGATACTGCTTGAGCGTCTCTTGATCGCGGCTGGAGAGTTGGCGTTCCAGCGAGCGAGTGTTGTCGATCAGGAGATCAAGAGCACTCTTGCTTCTCGCCAGTCTTGCGGCCGCGTCCTTGCCGCTGGTCACAAACAGCATGTCGAAAATTTCCTTCGGCTTGTTCATCGCAGGAATCGGGCGTCCTTCTCGATTGAAGGACTGAGTCTGAGCGCCGCGAGGTCCACCAACGCCGCCATTGGTCGACATGACCAGCGAAGAGTGTCGAGTGAAGTCGCCTGCGTGCTCCGCGTAGACCTGGTCCAGCGAGATCGTATTCCGATACGGCCCGCTACCGCCGATCGGCGCGCCTGTCAGGTATTGGTCCGCATTCGAATGGCCATGAACGTGTCTTGCGTCAGGATGCGATAGCCCGGAATAAATCGTGATGTCACTCCGCAGTGGCTCGAGCACATCGAGCACTCTGGTCAATTCGAAGTCCGTTTCTCCGCCTCGTGGGAACCAGCTCCAGTCCTGCCACGCCGGATCTGACTTGAGTGGCAATCCAACACCATCAGGGTGGTAGACACTGAGAAACCGTCTCGGTGTTTCGTCCGAGGTTGGGCTGCCCTCAGCAAATGTTTCCAACCACGGCAAAGCCAGAGCCAGACCGGTGCCATGCAGAAAAAGTCGGCGACTCAGCACAGCAGATTTGTCGTTCATGATTGGTCCCTGTCTACAAGTTCGATTTGTGATTTAATGATTCTGGAGATTTCGTGCTGGCAGGAGAATGAAGACAAAAGAATGAAATGCGGTGCTCAGCCATCTCGGCATTCATTCTTCCGTCTTCATTCTCCTGACTACTTCGTGTTGAAGAGTTTGCTGCTCACGATCAGTTGGATCAGATCACTCAGCCCATCATCCCGTCGTCTCAACTGTGCGGTCAAACTGTCGATGTCAGCACTGTCACCAAAAGATAATGGTCTGCCGAGTGCATAAGCTGTCACCTTATGCACCATCGCTCGGGCAAATTGATCTTGTCGGTCCGTGAGCAGATATCGCTTCAGCCCATCCGCGCCAGCCAGCGTCTGCCGATTGAAAAGTTCTGAAGTCGCATCGACAGCCTGGTCCTTGATGTGAGTCCGATATTCCCCAAGAGCATCGTAGTTCTCAAACGCGATTCCCCACGGGTCGATCCTGGAGTGACACGAGATACAGGCTGGTTTCTTCCGGTGATCGGCGATCCGCTCCTTCAGAGTCATTTTCAGAATCTCCGGGTCCGTCAGATCGACTTCGGGGACATTCGGCGGAGGTGGCGGCGGCGGATCGTTCAGGATGCGTTTCAGCATCCAGACTCCACGCTTGAGTGGATGAGAATCCTTGCCATCGGAATTCACCGTCATGATCGCAGCACTCGTCAAAACGCCACCGCGATTCGTGTGAGGTGTGATTGGCACCTTGCGGAAATGCGGGCCGTAAACCTGAGGAATGTGATAGTGTGCCGCAAGTCGCTCGTTGACGATGGCGTAGTCCGAGTGAATGAAATCCATAACGCTGTGATTGTGCTTGAGGACTTCATCAAAGAAGGCAACAGGCTCTTCCAGCATCGCTTCCTTCAAGGAACTGTCGGTGACATGAGTCACACTATTCATTCTGTCCAGGCCCAGCCACTGCGCAACGAAGTGCTGCGAGAATCGTCTTGAACGCGAGTCTGCGAGCATGCGTTTGACTTGAGCGGTCAGGACTTCCGACTCTCTGAGGTTTCCCTGCTCGGCAAGTTTCAGCAGTTCCTCATCAGGGAGACTGGACCAAAGAAAAATTGCGAGACGCCTGGCCAACTCCAACTCACTGATCCTTGCCGGGGATTTCGTCTCGTCGGTCGTGGCTCGTTGAGTCAGATAGAGAAACTCCGGCGTTGCCAGCGCGGTCGCCAGAACTTCCACCATCGCTTCTTCGAAAGTCGCGAATTCCGGCCGGTACTTCGCAAACAGGTCCATGAACTGATCGACTTCCTGCAAGGCGACGGGACGACGCCAGACACGTTTCAGGAAGCGATTCAGCACTTCGCGGCCATAGATTTCCTCGTCACTCTTGTTGTCACTTTCCATGAAGATGTCCGTGTGGGTTTTTGGTGGCCACTGCTCGTAAAACGGAGCGATGATTTCGATGGTGTCGATCAGGACATTGAGAGACTCTTCACCACTCGCCGCATTCGAGACATTGTGGATGTGCAGGAACTCATCGCGCCTCGGAAACGTCGTGTCGAGCTTCCGGAACGGGTTGCGCTGGATGTCGCTCAGTGGAATATCGAAGTGAATGAACTGCGGGTCGTTGGCCGATGCTGTGACCGGGATGTCGCGATCACTGATCGTCTGCGAGAAGTTGGCGTTGTTGCTGGTGTGGGCACTGAAAAGGAGACGCAGGCTCGCGTACTCGTCAGCGTTCATTGTCGAGCGACCGGCTCGAATGCGAACGCGCATGATGCCTTCGTCGGGAAGAAAACGATCCAGATCCAGCATCAACTCGCTGGATGGGGGAAGAACCAGCACAACAGGAGACACAGCAGGCGTTTGCCCGGCAGCAGCCTCGCCCTGAGGCATCGACTTTCCACCGGAGAAGTGAATGCCCTTGCCTGTCTCCCGATTCAACAAATGCTGTTGATTCCTGTGTGATTTGTAGCTCTCATCACTCTTGTCGAACGTTCTGGCATCCGTTCCGGACGCCGCCTTATTCATCTCTTCCTGCATCGAGATAATGTAGGTGACGGCCTCCGGGCGCTGCCCACTCACGATGGCTCGCTTGAGCGACTTCAGCCCGATCTCACGATAGGTCTCGAACTGCATGGCAGACATCTGCAGCAATTCCGAGCTGTTCGTGAAGCCGTCTTCCGATGCGGCTTCCGGCGGCAGCTTGTTCGCGAGATCATACGGCAGACCAAGCAGATCCTGCAGAGCGTAGTTGTATTCGTAATTCGTCAGTCGACGAAAAGACGAATGCTCCTCGCTGTTGCGACGGATGAGAGACGCCGTATTCAGTTCCTCGCTGAGCCAATCAACAATGCGTCCGCGATCTGCGTCCGCGAGTGCATAGTCCGGTGCGTCCTCCGGGGGCATCTCTGACTTGCTGAGCGCATTAAAGACTTCGCGCCACCGCTCAACGTCAGGGCCGG
>CAZFDW010000220.1:0-10339 GCA_964517865.1 uncultured Chitinophaga sp. | reverse complement strand
GCACGAGCACCGTTTCACTGAGCACGAGCACGCCAATTGTGTTTGAATGCGAACTCTGAATTACACGCGCCGTGTGATATTGGCCGGGAGTGGCAAAAAACACGGGCGAAATAATGGTTTGTTCCAATATCACACGGCGCGTTCAATATCAAATATTGGACGCGCTGTGGATATCACGTTATCAGCCCGCCTTCAGGGTGTCAATTTGATCAAGTAATCGACAAATGAGCAAACCGAACCGACGTCCGCCTCGTAAAATTAGAACCCCAAGCCCAAGGGGCCAGCATGGCCGTTTTGGGGCAACGGCGTTGCGTGACCGTTCGCACAAAGAAGCCCGGCATTTTCGAAATGCCGGGCTTCTGGGATTTGATCGGAACTGAGATGCCCGTCCTGCGGGCAACTATTTCTTCGACGCCTCCACTGCTGCCTGAGCAGCAGCCAGACGCGCAATCGGGATTCGGCGTGGAGAACAGCTGACGTAGTTCAGACCGATCTCATGGCAGAAGTAGACGGACTTTGGATCGCCGCCGTGTTCGCCGCAGATGCCGATCTTCAGCGTTGGTCGAGTCGCACGGCCGTCTTCTACGGACATCTTCATGAGGCGACCAACGCCGGTCTGGTCGATTGTCTGGAATGGGTCGGCCGGGACAATGTCGTTTTCGGTGTAGTAACCGATGAAGGACTTGTAGTCGTCGCGGCTGATGCCCAGACACGTCTGAGTCAAGTCATTCGTACCGAAGCTGAAGAACTCGGCCGTCTTCGCGATCTCAGCTGATGTCATCGCAGCCCGTGGGATTTCGATCATCGTGCCGACCATATAATCAACCTTCACGCCCTGCTCAGCAAAGACCGTTTCGGCGGTTGCTTTGATGATTGCGGTCTGGTTATCGACTTCGGTCTTGTAGCCAGCCAGAGGAATCATGATTTCCGGATGGCAGTTGATGCCAGCCTTCTTCACAGCACAAGCCGCTTCGATGATGGCTCGCGCCTGCATCGCAGTGATCTCCGGATACACGATGCCGAGACGGCAACCGCGGTGACCGAGCATTGGATTGGATTCCTTCAGCTCCTCCACGCGACGCTGCACGGCTTCTTCTGACACGCCAAAGGTCTTCGCCAGTTTTGGTCCCAGCGTTGGATCTTCGTGCATGTGGTGTTCTGAAAGGAACTCATGCAACGGCGGGTCAAGCAGACGAATCGTCACGGGACGGTCGCCCATTGTTTTGAAGAGGTGAGTGAAGTCATCGCGCTGAAACTTCAACAGCTTCGCCAGAGCTTTTTCGCGATCGACCTTCTTTGTCGAGAAGATCATTTCACGCATTTCGTCGAGGTGATCAAAGAACATGTGTTCCGTTCGACACAGACCCACACCTTCAGCACCCAACGCGATCGAAGCGACGGCGTCGGCGGATTCAGTGTTCGCACGAACCTGAAGCGTGCGGTACTCATCCGCCCAGACCATCAATTGAGCGTATCGAGCGTAGATCTCGGACTGCTCCGGCTTCAACTTGCCCATCAGCACGTCCATCACTTCGGAAGGACTGGTTTCGATCTTGCCTGCAAAAACTTCACCGGTGAAACCATCCACAGAAATCCAGTCACCTTCTTTCAGTACCTTGCCACCGACAGTGAGCGTACCGGCTTCATAGTCGATGTTCAGCTTATCACAACCGCAGACGCACGTCTTGCCCATCTGACGGCTGACCAGAGCCGCGTGAGACGAGGCTCCGCCGAACGCCGTCAAAATCCCCTTGGCAACCTTCATGCCTCGCAGGTCTTCCGGGCTGGTCTCCTTGCGGACCAGAATCAGCTGCACATCGTTGTTGGCATTCCACATTTCTTCAGCGTCGGAAGCATGGAACACAATCTGACCCGTCGCTGCACCTGGACCGGCGTTAATGCCTTTCGCCAGGAATGCATCCGTCTTGCTCGCCGCGGCCTTGGCCAGCGGGTTGAAGATCGGCTGCAGCAACTGATTCAGGTCATCGGCTGGAATGCGGCGCTTTTCAAGTGCTGTTTCTGCGTCGATCAGGCCTTCGTTCACAAGGTCCACCGCGATACGAACAGCGGCGAAGCCAGTTCTCTTGGCGTTACGAGTCTGCAACATCCAGACCTTGCCGCGCTGCACGGTGAACTCAATGTCCTGAACTTCCTTGTAGTGCTTTTCAAGGATCCTGCCGATGTCGTCAAGCTGCTTGAAGGCTTCCGGAGCATCCTTCACGAGCGTCTCTTCGATGCGCTTTGGAGTACGCGTTCCGGCCACCACGTCCTCGCCCTGTGCGTTGATCAGGTAGTCGCCGCAGAAGCCTGGCAAACCGATTGAACAATTGCGGGTCAGGCCTACACCGGTTGCACAATCATCGCCAAGGTTTCCGAAGACCATTGCCTGCACGTTGGTCGCTGTACCCCAGTCGTGTGGAATACCGTACTGACGACGGTAAACCATGGCTCGGTCGTTCATCCAGCTGCCAAAGACTGCGCCGATGCAGCCCCAAAGCTGTTCCATCGGATCTTCAGGAAAATCAATGCCCTTGTGCGCCTTGATCACCGCTTTGAACTGAACGACGATGTCCTTCAGCACAGCGACAGACAGGTCTTTCTCATGCTCGACTCCTGCGTGTTCGCGAGCCTTGTCGAGGATCACATCGAAATGGTCCGGATCGTTTTTGGATTCCGGCTTCAGGCCAAGCACAACGTCGCCATACATCTGAATCAGACGTCGGTAACTGTCCCATGCAAAGTGTTCGTTGCCTGACTGCTTAATAAGTGCCTGAACAACTTTTTCATTAATGCCGATGTTGAGGACAGTGTCCATCATGCCGGGCATGGATTCGCGTGAACCTGAACGGCAGCTGAGCAGCATCGGATTGGCTGGATCGCCGAATTTTGATCCCATGATGGCTTCGGCGTTCGCGATGGCGGACTGAACTTCAGCTTTAAGCTCTGGCGGATACGACTTGCTGTTCGCGTAGAAATAGGTACAGACTTCGGTCGTGATTGTGAAACCGGCTGGCACTGGCAAACCGATACGGCTCATTTCCGCCAGATTCGCGCCCTTGCCGCCCAGGAGCGTTTTCATGGTGGCATTGCCTTCAGCTTTGCCAGCGCCCCAGGTGTAAACGTACTTCTTGTCTGCCATCGAATTAGACCCCATGATTGGATGGGCTGTGAACTGTCACAGCCAACGTGGATTGGAGAATCGTGCGTATCGGCGTTGATGACAGCCGAGACCACGATTCGAAGAGCGAAATCTGTCCGAGACAATCTCGTCACAGAGCCCCCCAAATAACGGCCAGAATTGACCGTTCGCAGCGCGCACCGCAACCGGAAGCCCGATCGGGCGGTCAAGCGAGTCGGAACGGTATCAACGCTGTCTTCAAACTGCAAGCACGTTCCGGATCAGTCGAGAAAGCGGGCAAATCTGAGAGTCCACTTCCCGGCGAGCGGCTGGGCGTCAGCCCTCCGTGTGTCACGTGCCGTTTTTACGCTGTTCTTTCGTGAATGCGTTTTCATCAAAAGTATCATCGCCAACATACCATCGAGTTGTCACAACCAAGGCCAACGACACGGAGGGCTGACGCCCAACCGCTCGCCGGAGGAACCCTTGCAGCGGCTCTGGTTTCGCGTATTCTGTCCCCTTCTGCGATCTGTTTTGTCCCGTAGGTGAGGGTTTCGAAATGCGTCGTTGGCTGATGTGTTTGAGTCTTCTGGTGGGATGTCTGCCGGTGGTGCGGACAGAAGACTCGCTGGTTGGCCAGTGAGTCGTCGTGATCCGCGACAATGCCGCACTCGAAGCCAACGGCAAGGAAGTCGCGAAGGCAGCTGAATGCACGGTCTTCACGGTCAATAGTGTGCAGGGTAGTTTTCTGTGGATTGAATCGGAAAAGGCTTACGTGCGCCGAAACGACGTCGTGCCGTTTACCGACGCCATCGCTCACTACACGCGACAGTTGGAAACCAACACGACCGCTCAGAACTACTGGCATCGCGCCCAAATCTGGCAACTGCATGGGGAACTCGACTTTGCTCTTGGTGACATGAACGACGCGATTCAGTTAAACTCCACCGAATCCGATGAGAAGGCCGACTTCGAAACTCGCCTGAAGCTGTATCAGGACAAGAAACCCTGCCGCCAACCCGCTCCGCAATAATCAGGCGAGCGGCTGGGCGTCAGCCCTCCGTGTCGAGTCGCGTGGAATTATATTTATCATACTTCGAATCGCAGATCGCGAAAGTTCGACGGGGATTGGTGTTGGCAAAGGTTTTACACGGAGGGCTGACGTAGTGTTTTATTGGAACATGCGGAATGACGTATGGGCGCAACCCGGGTGAGGACTGAAAACGAAGATGTAGCACACGGAGGGCTGACGCCCAGCCGCTCGCCGCTACTGGTGTGAATTCTTCCGATCTGTGCGTTATGCTGCGTCCGCCGCGAGCTCGCGGCGAGCGAAGCAGCGTGGCATGAATTCCAAATCGAAACAAATCCATTTGACGTGTCGACAACTCAAGGATGATCGGGACAACACGTCTCAGGAACAAAGTGTATGAGCGATTTACTGACTGGCGAGGCTCTGGTGGCTCTCCTGACGTTGACATCCCTGGAAATGATTCTGGGGATCGACAACATCATATTCATCGCCATTCTGGCTGGTCGATTGCCCGCAGAACAGCGAGACAAAGGACGCACTTTCGGGCTGATGCTCGCCGTCATCTCGCGCGTCGTATTGGTGTTGTCGATTGGCTGGGTGATGTCGCTGAAGGCTGTATTGTTTTCGGTTCTGGAACATGCATTCACCGGGCGCGACATCATTCTGGTGCTGGGAGGGTTGTTCCTGGTATTCAAGGCGACTCGAGAGATTCACCACAAAGTTCAGTCGGCTGGTGACGATGACAGCAAACCGGTCGCCGCAGCCAGCCTGAGGTCGGTACTGATCCAGGTGATGCTGATTGATGTGGTGTTCTCACTGGATTCGGTGATTACGGCGGTCGGGATGACATCAGGATTGAAGGCCGCTATCCCCATCATGGTGATCGCCATTATTCTTTCGGTGCTCGGAATGCTGGTTTTTTCAAAGGCGATCGTCACGTTCATTGAACGCAATCCCGCAATCAAGGTCCTCGCACTGTCATTTCTGATGCTCATCGGGATGCTGTTGATCGCGGAAGGATTTGGCAAAGAAATCCCCAAAGGATACGTTTATTTTGCCATGGCGTTTTCGTTCCTTGTCGAAATCCTGCAGATGTGGACTGAGAAGAAAAGTCATCCTCCGGCACCGGAATCGCAGTATTAATGAAGGTCGCCAAATCCTGGATTGTCCGAAATACCTCCAAAGCATTTTGACGTCTCGGCGAATGGCTACTCCTGACAAGGAATTCAAATATGACGCCGGCCGAACCTGACAACAACGACCCCGCATGGTATGCCCCACAGCCTGGGAACCCGGGGTATCAGCCACCGGGGAATCAACCACCCGGGACTGAATGGAATCCGTATCAGGCTTCATGGACTCAATCCGGTTCGATTGACGTGCAGTTGCAGGCCGGTAGTTTGCCGGTGGGCGACGAATCCGAAGCACCAAATCCGGCGGTGGCTGCGGAATCATCGACAATCGTCGCAGAACTCCCCGAAGAATCTGGCAGCATCACACTTCAGCAGGCGCTGGCGGAATCCAGTGTGTATTGCCAACTGCAGGACGATTCCAGCGCGTTCCTTGTCGTGATTCAGAATTGGACTGAACTCAACGAAGCAGACCGCAGCACGCTGTCACAGATGATCTGGCTGGCGGCTGGACGATCGGTGAAAGACCGTGGAGAAGAAGGCGATGATTTTGCCGTCGCTCTGGTGTCAAACGGCCTGCTGGTGGAAATCAGTCTTGGGCACCATGAACGTTCTGATCATTTCGATGCCGGACTTGAGCATCGTGGCTCGGCGGACGATGAGATGCGTCGCGCGCTCGAAGAGTTCTTTGAACCGGTGCAGGCTGAAGCAATGCCAGACGCTATTGAACCTGAAGCTGCGGCACAATAGAACCCCGGCTTCAAGGGGGGACGGTGGTTTTAATCGTTTAACGGCAAGCCGCAGGCGACGATACCATATTTCGCCTGCGCCTTCGGCTCGCCGTTAAACGAACATGCCGACATGGGGACTAAACCGAACAGTCCCCAGGGACAAAGGGAGCAACTGTTATCCATTACTCCGTTACCGGGGTTTCCAGAGCCGCTTCCCGGATGGCACTGGCTTTTTCAACGCTGCCACGCGATTCGCCAGTCAGGAAATTGTCCACACGAGCGGACTTCTGCAGCGCCTCAAACGTGTCACCGACCATCTTCTGGACTTCGCGCTCGGTCAGGTCTGCCTGCAGTTGAACCTGCACATCTTTAGGATCGTGATCGACAGGCTCCGTCCGGCCTTCAAACATCAGAATCGCAAACTGGCTCGGTCCGACCTGCAGAATTCCGGAGATTTCGCCCGGTTTTTGCATCTTGAATGCAGCCTTGCGAAGATTCTCGTGGGCACCGGTGTTCTTGCGGATCGGTGGAATCACACCACCCAGAGCGCGGCTGTTGGTTTCGATGCTGTAGTCGCGGGCCAGAGCATCGAAGTCGTCAGGATTGGCTTTGGCTTTGTCCCAGACTTCCTGTGCTCGTTTTTGTTTGTCACATACAATCATGCGCGCCTTGATGCGCGGTCCGTAGTTGTCTTCGTACGCCTGCTGCATCATTTCAGGAGTGATCGTCACTTCCTTGCCTGCCAGCTTTCGCAATGCCAGCATCGGCCAGATAATATCGCGTTGGTACTGCGCCTGTGAAAGTCCGCGTTCGGCTTCCAGCAGTTTGTAATACTGATCAAGTGCCAGACCAAATTTCTTGGAAATCTCGATGACCTGCTGAGTCACTTCAGCTTCCGAGACCACGACGCCACGCTCGGAGCACGCCTGCTGAATGATTAGCCGGCTGATCATGTTTTCGAGAACTTCTTTGCCGTAGCGTTCGACGCATTCCTTTGCCAGGGCTTCGTAAGAAATCGGTTCGGCGTTGACTCGGGCGAATGCCGTGTTCTGGGCATCCATCCGGGTGGTCGCGGAGCTGTCGTCAGATTTTTGCTCGGCAGCCTGCGTGGACTGGGCCCGCCAAACCTGCATCGCGATGCCACCAGCGATCAATACGACCAGCGTGCCACCGATCAGCACGGCACTGCGGCTTGAGCGAGATTCGGCAACAGTTTTTGCCGTGGATTGTGAAGATGGTTGCGGCATGATTTTTTTCTCCTGAATCGAGGATACTCGTCGCGAAAGGAAGGGAGAGAGTGGCAGAGAGGGGTTTTAGGGAGGGAAGTGCTGTGAATCACAACTTTCGAGGCATTCCCGTCTTCGGTTGAGAGGTTTGAAGTCGCACAATTCGCCGTTTTGCAAACGCTGAATCAAAGACTTTGCGTCGCGTTATACGCCCTTTTTCGAAATGGGGTCAAGTTCGGTTTTTCCAGTGCTGGAAGTAGCCCGCGACAATTGAGAAACCGGCAGATTCTGCTACAACTCGCATGCTGCAGTTTGGCGTCGTAAATGTCTGTCAGAAAAGCACTTGCAGCCTGCAAGAAACAATAGGATTTCCAAAAGGATTTTAGTTTGTCTACTGACGATCCCCAGGGCGGTGGCCTCGTTCCCTCTGATCCTCGCGTGTTTCGAACCGACATTCAGGATGAGATGCGCACCAGTTATCTGACCTACGCCATGAGCGTCATCATCAGTCGCGCTTTGCCCGACGTTCGCGACGGTCTGAAGCCTTCCCAACGCCGCATTCTGGTCGCCATGAACGACCTCAGCCTCGGGCCGAATTCCGGTCGGAAAAAGTGTGCAAAGATCGCCGGCGACACCAGCGGTAACTATCACCCGCACGGCGAAGGTGCCATCTACCCGACGCTCGTCCGCATGGCTCAGGACTGGGTCATGCGCGAAGTGTTGATCGACAAGCAGGGCAACTTCGGATCGCTTGCCGGTCTGCCGCCAGCCGCCATGCGATACACCGAAGCACGTCTGTCCGGCGCCGCTGCCGAAATGATGCGCGATATCGATCGCGAAACCGTGGACTTCGCTCCGACCTATGACAACGATCGGCTGGAGCCCGTCGTCCTGCCGGCACGATTTCCGAATCTGCTCGTCAATGGATCAAGCGGAATCGCGGTCGGGATGGCGACCAGTATGCCTCCGCATAACATGTCAGAAGTCTGCGAATCGGTGATTCGGGTGATTGATGATCCTGACTTGTCGCTCGACGAATTGTTGGACGTCATCCCCGGCCCGGATTTTCCGACGGGCGGCATCATCTGCGGCAGCATGGGAATTCGTCAGGCCTACATGACTGGCCGTTCGACTTTGACGCTGCGATCCCGCACGCATTTCGAAACTGAAAAGAACTCTGACGTCATTGTCGTCACCGAAATCCCGTATCAGGACACGCGCGACCGCATTCGTGAAAAGCTGGAAATCCTGGTCCGTGATGAACGCATCAAAGGCATCTCACGCATTGTCGACCTGACAGACCGCACGATTCCGTCATGGCAGGTGCGGCTGCATATCGTGCTCAAACGTGACGCCGACAAGGATGTCGTGTTAAATCAGCTGTTCCAGTATTCGCCGCTGCAAACCACCGTCAGCGTCATCATGCTGGCACTGGAAGGCAATCGTCCGCAGTTGATGACCGTGCGGATGCTGCTGGATTCGTTTATTCGGCATCGCGTGGACGTCATTCGTCGCCGTACCGAATTCATGCTGCGAGAAGCTCGCAAGCGCAAGCACACGGTCGAAGGCCTGTTGCTCGCTCAGACGGACATCGATCGCATCATCAAGACGATCCGCGATTCCGCCAGCCGGGCTGCTGCGAAAGAAGCGTTGCAGAAAGTGCCTGTGCCGTCACCGCTGGTGTCGCGGGCGCTCGGGGAAGACGGTTTCAAGGCGTTCGTGTTGGAAAACGGCGAAGCGGATAATTACTTTCTTTCGGCCAATCAGTCCGAAGCGATCGTGTCGATGCAGCTTGGTTCGTTGGCAAATCTGGAACGCGAAAAACTCGTTGCCGAACATCAGCATCTGCTCGACAATATCGCCGAATTTCTGCGGCTGCTGTCTGACGAAGCGAATCTGCGAGCCGTCGTTCGCACTGACATGGAAGAACTCAAGGCACGCTTCCCGGACAAGCGCCGCACGACGATTTCCGACGAAGAGCTGGGCGATTACGACAAGGAAGCACTTATTGCCGAACAGCCGATGGTGGTGACGATGTCGCAGCGCGGCTACATCAAGCGCACTCCGCTGGATGTTTATGAAGCTCAGAATCGTGGCGGTAAAGGTATCAAAGGTGCCACTTCGGACGACGAAGATCCGATCGCCCATCTGTTCGTGACAAGCACGCACGACTTCCTGTTGTTCTTCACAGACAAAGGCAAGGTTCACTGGATCAAGGTTTACGATCTGCCGTTGCAGGCCCGCACGGGCAAAGGTCGAGCGCTCGCGAATATTTTGACTCTGGAGGAAGGCGAAGGCATCGCCAGTTGCTTCAATGTGCGGTACTTCCCGGACGACCAGTATCTGGTCATCGCAACTCGCCAGGGCATCATCAAGAAGACGGCGCTGTCCGCCTACGGTCGTCCGATGAAAGGCGGCATCATCGCGATTCGTCTGGACGATGGCGATGCACTCATTGATGTACGAATTGTGCAGGGTGACGAGGACTTGGTTCTGTCAACCTCCGGCGGCATGGCGATTCGCTTCAACCACGAAGACGCCCGGCCAATGGGCCGCGCGACGCGCGGCGTGAAGGGCATCAAGCTGAAGAAAGATGAAATTGTCGTGGGCATGGTGGTCGCCGATCCGGAACGGACGTTGCTGAGCATCTGCGAATTCGGTTACGGCAAACGTACACCGTTCGGGCCAGGCGAACTGGATTCCAGCGAAGCAGCTGGTGAAGAAATGGCGGACGGTGCAACGGCCGTCGCCGGCCTTCCGTCGACCGAAAACGAACCAGAATCTGCCGACGTCGAAACCGACGAGGATGAAGAAACCGAACCGGAATCTGAAGGCGAAGCCTCCGTCACCAGCAACAACCAGTACCGCCGCCAGCGCCGCGGCGGCAAGGGTGTGCGAGACATCAAGACGACAACTCGCAACGGCAAAGTGGTCGATGTGCTCTCCGTCATCGACTCCGACGAAGTCCTTATGGTCACTTCCCGCGGCAAGATCCAGCGCATCCGCGCATCGGATATTAACACGATTGGCCGCAACACTCAGGGCGTCCGCATCATCCGGCTCGACGAAGGCGACACGCTGGTGTCCTGTGCGGTGATTCCGGG
>CAZFDW010000219.1:0-10354 GCA_964517865.1 uncultured Chitinophaga sp. | reverse complement strand
GCAGCGTTGCTTTCGCGGAGCGAAAGGCGACACTAATTCCTCGAACGATCCTTAGGCACGAAAACCTTCGCTTCGACAGTGTGTCATGGCCATGCGACGGACATGAATGTCCATCCTACATTCGCTTGATGTCGGCCCCGTTCGCAAGGATTGAACAACGTCGCTACTTTGCCGGAAGTGACTCAAAGTCGCCGGCAGAGACGACAAAGAGGCGTTCTGGTTTCAGGTGCTTCTGCAGCGCCGCGTTGACGTCTTCCACTGTCAGGTTGCGGATTTTCGATTCGAAGTCAGCGACATACTTCATATCGCGTCCGATGTATGCATAAGCTTCCAGCATTGGAATCAATGAGTTTTCTTCAGTGCGTGAAACCTGCTGTGATTGCAGATAGCCTTCTTTGGCCTGATCGAGTTCTGCCTGAGTGATCCCGTCGGCGACAAGTCGCTTGAGTTCTTCCTGGATGGCTTCGTGAAGTTTTGCAGCATTGGCGGGATTGGAAATGGCGAAGATGTAAAACGAAGTGCGCTCATCAACGGCGGACGCCTGCAGGTTGGACTGCACGGTGTACGACAAACCATCTTTCTGACGAACCCGATCGGCAAGGCGCGACGACAGTCCACCGGCACCAAGCACAAAGTTTCCGATTGCCAGTGCAGGATAATCGGGATGACTGTCCTTCATGGGCAAGGTCATGGCAGCGAAATACGCGGCGTTGGCCTTATCCGGTGTGTTAATCTGCACGAAATCCCCGGTCAGATTGTTGACGGAGCTTCGAGGAATGCGTTCAAACGCCACATTTGACGCCCAGCCCTTCGTAAATTCATCGACCGCAGGCACGACAAGGTCTTTGTCAAAGTCACCGATGATCGTCAGTTCGCCCACGGAAGATCCCACCAATCTCTGGTACACATCCTGTATCTGTTCGATCGTGACGGCCTTGGTACGTTCCATGTCTTCTTTGAGTTCTGCGATATAGCGCGGATCATCGACGTCATACGGTGCCATTTTTCGGGTCACGGAATTCATGGCAATGGCGACCGGATCGTTGACACGTTCTGCCGCATTTGACAGCATCTCTTCGCGAATCAGTTCCAGTTCTTCCGCCGGCAGTTTTGGTCGTCTGAGGACTTCCTCAATGATCCGCAGCACGGGAACAAGATTTTCCCGATTGGTCTGCACGGTGACCGACAGATTGCCCGCGTCGCCCGACACGTTCATTTCGGCCCGGTAGTTGTTGAGCTCGTCGCTGATCTGCTGGCGGGTCAGATTCTCTGTGCCGCGATCGAGCAGCCCGGGAAGCAATTTTGCGGCGACGGCCAGCCCCTTCAGGTCATTGAGGTTTGCGTAACGCAGGTTGAGCTTCAGCGTAACGGAAGAGCCTCGTGTCTTGCGGGGCAGCAGCGTGACTTTGATTCCTGATGCAAGCCGGGCTCGCTCCAGTCGTGATTCAATGCCTTCCGGAGATGCATCAAATTCTTCGCCCTGAGCGACATCCGAGCGACCCGCGTAGTCGCCGATCATCTCGGCGAGGTCCGGCGTCGATGGCACGGAAGCACGTTCCGCTTCCTTTGTTGGTTCAAACAATCCTGCTGTGCGATTGCTGCGAACCAGATACGTTGCGGCAACGCGGTTCACCTCTTCAGCAGTGACTTTTTCCAGCTGGTCGCGATAGATGAAGAATAGCCGCCAGTCGCCCTGTGCCGCCCAGTCGCTCAATTGAATGGCAAGTCCCTGAGAATCGGCAACCTGGATTTCCCGCTGCCGCAGCATTTCCTGCCGCGCCCGATCGACTTCTTCGGCAGTGAACGGCTTTTCGACGGAACTTTCTACCGTTTCAATCAGGTTCTGCAGCATGGTAGTGCCTTCTGTTCCCGGAGCGGCCTGAGCACCAAACATGATGATGCCCGGATCATGCAGGGCAAAGCTGCTTCCGAAGACTCCGGCCGCCAGGCGACGCTTGACCAGCGAATTGTAGAGTCGTCCTGACGGTTCACTGCCCATGATGGTGGTCAACACGTCGATCGTGGCAAAGTCCGGATGTCCTCCGGCCGGAATATGATATGCCAAAGCCGCGACCGCGACTTCGCCCACACGTCGCACAGTGACCATGCGGTCGCCATCCTGCGCTGGTTCTTCGGTGTATGTCCTGTCCAGGTCTCGTTCTGGCTTCGGAATCGCACCAAAGTGCTGTTGAATGAGTTCCATGGCCTTCTTCGGGTCAAACTTCCCGGCAACAATCAGCATCGCGTTATCGGGCTGATAGAATCGCTTGTAGAAACGTCGCAGGTTTTCCACAGGAACTCGTTCGATATCCGCACGGTTGCCGATCGTGGACTTACCGTAGTTGTGCCATTCGTAGGCCGTCGAAAACACGCGCTGCATCAGGACGCGCTGCGGACTGTTTTCTCCGCGTTCAAATTCATTGCGTACGACCGTCATTTCTGAAGCCAGATCTTCCGCTTTGATCAAACTGTTGATCATGCGATCGGCTTCCATTGAGATCGCGAATTCCAGATTTTCATCGCTGGCGGTGAGTGTTTCGTAGTAGTTCGTGCGGTCCAGCCATGTCGTTCCGTTAAACTGTGCGCCGCGTTTCGTGAGTTCTGCCGGGATCGCTGGCCGAGTTGGCGTGCCTTTGAAGACCATATGTTCGAGCAGATGTGCCATGCCCGCCTCACCGTATCCTTCATGTCGTGACCCGACAAAGAGCGTCAGATTGACGGTGACATTTGGCCGCGAGACGTCAGGAAACAAGAGCACCTGCATCCCGTTCGCAAGCTTCAATTCCACTATCCCCTCAACGGCACGCACAAACTCCGGACCTTCATCCGCACGGGCCGTACTGGCGAAAATAGAAACTAAAAGTGCAACGACTAAACATCGGGCCATGGAAAATATCCTTATGAATTGCTGTTTACAGACCAGCCGATTGGCGGATCGAAGCTACCGTATTTCGAGGGTGATGACGTATGCTACCGAGACACGAGTCGTGCAGAAAGCATGCACAGAATTTTCGCTCAGTCAGGTCTGAGTGATCCTGCGGGATGCCATTCTGTTGACGGTTGCTCAATCATGATGCAAGTCTCGGGGCAGGATCGTGATGTCTTCGTCGCGGACCAGGGATTCCTGCGCTCCCTGTCGCAGCGTGGCCTGATGTGCCGATGAGCCATCTTTCCGGATGATGACCTCCAATATGCCGCACGGGGCATTCGCGGCGTCGGAGACCTCGCTGCGAAGTTCGTAGGTGATCCGCATTCGTTCGGCGTCGTTCGGAACTTCTGTCGATGCACGTTTTTGCACGATCCAGCATTGGTTGCCGATGACGAGACGATCACCGGAATGAACCTGCAGCGACCTCCCCTGACTGCCGACGACGCGGACTCGATCGGAATTCACCCAGCTTTGAAACGTCTGTTTGAGTGCCGAAAAAAATGAATTGCCGGAGTCAGCGTTTGCCACGGCACAAGTCCTTTCAACGATGCTTAAACTGGAAACTCGAGCCTGCCGCGGGAAATACGGCAGTCGGCACAAGAATCACAGTCGGCGGAGCGACTGCGGTACGTAGGCGACGTCGCTTCGCGACTCGCATTCTTGTCAACGTACGCACCAAACACAACGCCGCGTGGCTCACAGGGCAAACTCTCGCCACAGAAAACGCCGTTCGCGGCGATGATTGTCCATGAGTGGTTGTCGCCGAGGCTAAACATTTGACGCTCCGTGCACTATAAAACGCCGCTCGATACTAATCTTGGAATCTGCCGTTTTAGCAATGAATCCGTTTCGGACGTCAAATCATGAAGATCCGTGAAATTCGCTGTGCCGGTTTGCGTGGGGCGACTCCTGAAGGTGGCTGGAGTAACGAATTGCGTCCCGACGACTGCGTCCATACCCTGATCGCCGTGCATACCGACGACGGTGCTGTGGGGCTGGGCAGCGTCTTTACAAACGACGCGCTTGTCCGAGCTTCGCTGGTGATGCTGGAACCCCTGTATCGCGGTGAGAATGCGCTTGAGCCGGAACGTGTGAGCGAAAAACTGCATCAGAACATGTTCTGGCTCGGACGCGGCGGTTCAATCACGCACACCATCAGTGGCATCGACATCGCACTGTGGGATCTGCTCGGAAAAGCCACTGGGCAGCCTGTCGGACGCCTTCTGGGAGGTCGATACCGGGAGCGAGTCCAGCCGTATGCGTCGTTGCTTATGGATGAACCGGACAAGTTGCGGGCTCATTTGCTGGCCGTGAAGGCCCAGGGATTTCGGGCGTTCAAGATCGGTTGGGGACCGTTTGGTCGGCGAAATTCCGCGACGGATGAAGCCATCGTCAAAGCGGCCCGTGAGGCTGTTGGCTCTGAATCCCGACTGATGGTTGATGCCGGTGGCAGTGATGCGTATTGGACCAACGGCTACAAGTGGGCGTTGAACACTTCAAAAATGCTGGCAGACTATGATGTGCATTGGTTTGAAGAAGCGCTGAATCCGGATGCCCTGGAAGACTACGTCAAACTTCGCGAACATTCACCCGTGCCGATCGCCGGGGGAGAAGTGCTCACGCGGCGTCAGGCGTTTCAGCCCTGGCTGCAGGCTCGAGCGTTTGACATCGTGCAGCCGGACGTCACGAAAGTCGGTGGCATCAGCGAAGAGCGTCGCATCGCCTGGATGGCTCAGGAATATGGCGTACGATTCATTCCACACGGCTGGAACACAGCGGTGGGACTGGCCGCCGACCTGCATCTGGCATCGGCGTTTCCGGGCACTGATCTGGTCGAATACCTCACGGGTTCCCCCTTCATCGACGAAATCACGGTCGGCGGCTGGAAACTGGATGCGGACGGAATGCTGGCCATCCCCGATGAACCCGGCCTTGGCCTGAAACTGGATCCCGATGTCGTGAGGAAATACACGGGAATCGATAACCTGTTGTCGTGAATGACAACGCTGTTCTTGTGCGCAAATTCGACGATGGGTTGCTCTCAAAGCCCGATCTGGGAAAACCGGCGGCTAGCGCCTTGCCGCTCACAAAAACACGTCACGAGGCAGTCTCATACCGTCAGAACCTCGTCGCGCACAATGTGCAGGCGGATCAGCTTCGGAGCCTGGCCCTCCTCGAAGTGACATTCGACGGCTTCACGGACGTGTTCACGAAGTTCGTCCAGCGTATCGGCTTCGGTAAAGACGGAATGGCCGACGGCACGAGCTGCAAACCCACCCTCTGTTGCTTCTTCGACAGTAAACAGGATCTCGGTCATGATTCGTCTTTCATCTGGGGTTTCAATCGACTTCCATTGTAGCAACCACATCAACCGAATTCAGACTGGATTTTCAGCACGACGACGTTGGCGCATAAAAAAACGGACGAGGATTCCAAAGGAAAACTCGGCCGTTAATGTTTGAGTCGCCCAAGCAGTCAGTTGACTACTTCTTTGCCTTGGCAGCTGGCTTCTTTGCTGTTGTCTTTACAGACTTAGCAGCTCCGGCCTTTGCCTTGGTGGACTTGGCGGCACCAGCCTTCGCCTTCGTGGACTTTGGTGCAGGTGCGGCAGGTGCAATCTTTGCCTTGGTAGACTTTGCGGTTGTTGCCTTTGCTGCGGTGCTCTTTGCGGCCATTCCATGTTCCTCCGTGGAGAATTTTAGTACCGATTTTTAATGCAGGATGTTCGTCGGTACCAATCACGAACAACCGCGGATGCAGACTGCGGCGGGGCTTACAAGACCTGCCTGTAACAATCTGATACGGGTTATAGGCGACCGTCACAGAATGCGTCAAGCGTAAAGTCTTATCTGACTCACTTGTGAGTCCGTAACTTGACTCTCCGAGTCGAGTGCATCACTGCTCTCAAACTGCGACGTGTCCGCGCAAAGTGCATCGGAGCATGGCAGAAACAAGTGCATCGGAGAGTTGTCGCCTGGACAGTGCAGGTCCGCTTGGCACGCTGCATGGTCAGGTTGATCGTCCGCCTCTGCGCGCGCGATCCTTCGATGGGCTTCAACTGAAAACGCAATTGACAATGGCGAGCGGCTGCCTCATTCCTGGCCGTGTGAAGAATATTAAGGCGGGCCTGTGTCCCCATCGTTCAGCAGGCCGCGTTCGGCTATCGATCGTACAAGTTCGCGCGCGATGGGGCCCGCTGCTTTGCTGCCGGACCCGCCGTGTTCCAGCGCGACTACGACGACATAGCGAGGATTTTCCGCCGGAACGTAACCGGTAAACCATGCGTGGTCAGGCTTTCCAGGAGATGTCTCCGCCGTCCCCGTCTTGCCAGCGATTGGCACGCCCGGCAGACGGACGGTTTTGAATCCAGTGCCGATCGGTTCCTCAACCGCCGCCTTCAGGCCTTCCCGCACAGCGCTGAGAGTTTCAGCGCTGATTCCGGTGATACGGTTGCGAGTCGCTCGGTACGGCGAATCGTCGATTTCATTCGCTCTGCGTGCCGTGCCATCGTCGCTTACCACATGCGGCGTCACCAGCCAGCCGTCGTTTGCGACAAACGCCAGAAGTCGCGCCATTTGAAGCGGTGTGACGGTGAGTCGCGACTGTCCGATCGACAGACCAAGGGCTTCACGCTCAAAACGCCTGCGAGCGGCCTGCGTCTCGGAAGAGGCGGCACTTTGACCAGCATGCGGAACCGTACCGGTTTTCTCAAATGGCAAATCGATTCCGGTCACGCGACCGAATTCGAGCAGATCCGCCCACTGTACCAATGGTTCGATTCCCATCCGGCGCGCGGCGTCGAAGAAATACACATTGCACGATTGAGCCATCGCGGTTCGCAGATTGACTCGTCCGTGCGTCGCCCCGAACAGCCGGAAGATCATGCAGCGATGTTCGTCCGGACTGGTCAGGTATCCCTGGCACTCGAACGGCATGTCAGGAGTGATCGTGCCGGACTCAAGGCCTGCAATCGCGGTTACGATCTTGAATGTCGAACCGGGTGGCAGCGCCATACCGGTAAAACGAGGTACAAAGGGTCGGCGTGTATCACTATTGACGGCATTCCACAGGGCTGGTGAGCCATCCACAAACATTGACAGATCAAAGGTTGGCGCACTCGCAGCGGCCAGAAGCCGACCGGAATCGGCTTCCATCACGATGATGCAGCCACCAACCGGGATCAGCTGCGGCTCTGCGGCAGTCGCCCGATCCACCTGGCTGCTTTCAATCGACGGCAATGCGGACAGCAGCAAGCGAGGTGCATCACTGAGCGATTCTGCAAGCAACTGTTCCGACAACTGCTGCAGACGCGAATCCAGCGTTAAAGTGACGTCACGACCACTCACCGGATGTCGCACAATCTCCGATGAAATCACGCGCTGCCGCCGGTCGCGAACTGTCCGCCGCACTCCAGCCACTCCCAGCAAATGATGTTCGTAACTGCGTTCCACGCCGGAACGCCCCACGCGCGGGGCGGTGTTGGTCAGATCGGCGATCGTCGAATCGCCAGTCAGATCCGAATCTCGCATATTTGTGCGCACGCCGACAACATGTGCGGCGAGCGTCAGTTCCGGATACGAGCGGCGAGTGGAACTGACGATGCGAACTCCCGGAAACCGCTCCGGATGTTCGTTAATCACGGCTGCCACCGAGAGGCCGACGTCTTCCAGAACCGGATGCCAGTTTTCTTCCTCCCGGACGACGATACGACTTACTTCGGCACGTGTGGGCGGTGTGGTGAGTTGGGTACGGATCGACTCAGCGATGGTCAGCAACACGCCATGATCCTCTTCAGGGTTTTCCTCGTCAGCATTCGCCAGCGATCCTGATTGACGGCGATTGACAGCATCACTGATCTTTTGCACACGTTCTTCCACTTTGCTGAATCGTGCCGTCAGTTCTGCGGATGGGATCTTCGTTAAATCCGCAAGAGCATCGCGCAGCACCGTGCGTTCAGCGTGGACCTGATCTTCTGCGTGTGCCACCAGTTCAGGATCACTGCGCTCCTCCCTGCTGAGTCGATGCCGGACTTGCAGCCACAGCCATCGAGGATCGATCACGCGCTGCAGCCAGCGATAATGCACTTCAACGCCATAAACATCCACGTCTGAAGCCAGCACGATGGAATCGGCCACAATGCGTCCGTCGCGAGCAGGAATTGATTCGTCTTCCGTGGACGTGACCTGCAACGCCTCCAGATACCTGGCTGGTAACCGGGTCTGCACCCAGTAGACGCGGGCAAGAATGGCGAGGACTGCGGCGACAAAGAACAACCCAATCCCGTTGATTCGCAGCAAGTTTCCGGCCGCAATCAATTCAGGCGATGCAGCATCTTCGGTCTCAAAAATCGGGTTTTGGAGTGAATTGAGCATGTCGCCCGTCACGCCGAATGGGCTTCCACGCCGGACATTTGCAGCAATTCAGGAGCCGGAAAACGTCCTCGATTGCGAAATCGCTGCCACCAGCCAGCCTTATGCAGCAGCAAATCATCGGCGGAGACCACTCGATACTTGCCTCGTCGCGTCACCAGTCGCAGCTTGTTGTCCGGAAGGACTTCG
Source organism: uncultured Chitinophaga sp. (assembly GCA_964517865.1). Lineage (GTDB taxonomy): Bacteria > Planctomycetota > Planctomycetia > Planctomycetales > Planctomycetaceae > SXXK01. The sequence goes on along the minus strand of CAZFDW010000219.1, from coordinate 1,867 downwards.
GCCACCATCCAGAACTTATCAACCAGATAACTGTAATCGTCTCCCATCCGGGACGGATGGATGGATCGGGCGCGAGGACCAGGTGTCGGACTTTGCTTCGGAAGCGTGTAGACGACCAGATCGCCAGCCTGATAAGTGTGATTTCGCAAGGCTGTCACCTTAAACCAAAAGGACTTCAATACATGGACATTACGGTGAGAAGGAATAACGATGAGAAGTACCGGGCTCCGCCGGCTTCACAAAGGTCGCTGAATCGATAACGGGTAAACCCCAGATGACAACTCAGAAGCCCCATCGTTTCGGCCGAAAATCGGCCAATTCCCGGTTTTATACAGAATGAGTCTTTGACACAACGGGAATTTGTCAAGGACATGTTCGAGAATTCATAAAATCCTGATCAACGTACGTCAAAGAATCCACCACCAAACCCGCCTCCCCCGCCTTGACCGCCGCCCATCGCGTTCGGATCGAGGGGTCTTTCGCCCGTTGTCAGCTTGTCCAGCAGGTTATCAATCTCCTCATGCACCTCGCGCATGTGGCGGATGATCAGTACCGAATTGTCTACAACCATGATGTAACCGGAACCAGCATCCTGGCCTGCTTTGGAAGGGACGGCAGTTTTTCCGAAAGTTTGCTGGAGGTCGGATGTTGATTTCAAAATCATGATTGTTCCCGCCGCATCCGGGTTGTTTTCAGATTTCCATGTGCCCGGTCGAACCAGCTCAGCCATGTGCAATTGAAAATCTTTCGCCATCTCAGTCGGCAGACGGTAGTAATAGGTCACGACTTCCTGCGGATCCGGTCCCAGCTTCTTGCGGGGTTTCGATTCACGCAACGCCGTGCGGTAGTTTTCCAGAAGCTGCAACACGCTGTCGAGCATCTGTTCGGTATGTCGCACCACGAGGATGCCCGGACGGGCGAACAGCAGCACGCCGTGCATGTCTCCGTTGTCTTCCCATGCCCCGCCCGCCTGTTCCATGAGTGCATACATCAAAGCTTCGGATTCCGCTTCATCACGACACAAATCCCGGACATCGTAGATCGCGGTTCGAGTCGCCGCTTCGGCAGTGGAATTCTGCACAACCCAGATCACGCCGTCCTGAACCAGCCACGTCAGCTTCAAATCCGACAACGCCGATTGAAGCACAAGGCTGAGTTTTTGGTCTGTCATTTCAATACTGATCGGAGATCGATCGCGGACACCCGCCTTTTTCAACTCCGCTGCATTGGCTCGAATGTCCGCGCCGGACACGCGGGCAATTTCTGCAACGGCCTCGCTGAGCGGAACTTCCTCAAGCGTGATGGAAATCTTCTGCAACAGCTTCTCGCGGAGCAAAGCATGCTGCGGAGGAGCCATTGTCAGAGTTCGACGGCCAGTGTTCTTCAGTCCCGCAAGCAGTCCCCGAACTTCTCGCTGCACCTGCTGCGTCTGACGGACAAACACGACATCGCCCAGCAAAACAACTGCGCCGTCCTTATCGCCCTGCTCGATCAGCGTGCTGCCGGTGGCGGACGAAATCGCTTCCACAATTCGTTCGCCCTCAAATCCCGCGTCGAGCAGTTCGCCCAGGTTGTACGACACGGTCATCATCTTCTGACTGGCCGCATCCGTTGTTGTCAGGAAGAGATCGCCGCCTTCTTCGTACCAGCCGATCCCGAGTGATTTCAAACGGTCCAGAATCAGGTACAGCGGCTCATTGTCCAACCGATCGGTGACGAGTTCGCTCGACAGAATCCCCTTTTCCTTCATTGCCGTCGCGTCAACGGAGACGCTGAGCTTCTGCTCCTCCTGTAGCCAGCGATAGAGTTCTTTCATGGAGACTTTGTCGAACTCAACCGTCGTCGGCGTGGCCAGCCGTGGATTCAT
>CAZFDW010000218.1:0-10368 GCA_964517865.1 uncultured Chitinophaga sp. | reverse complement strand
ATTCCTGAAGGGCTGATAGGAGTTCGGCCATGCGGTAGATGGCGTTAATGCCCTGAGTCGGATCAGAACTGTGGCAGGCTCGACCCTTGGTGCGAATTTTGAAGCGTGTGACTCCACGATGAGCCACGACGACATCCAGTCCCGTCGGTTCTGCAATCACTGCCACGTCGGGCCGTGTTTTCAATAAGTCAGTTCGTCCCGGGGCCGATGACCAATAACTTACCAGATCTGTAATGCCGGTGATCGTGGCCTCTTCGTCGCACGTGCAGCTGAGCACGACATTCGCGGTCCCGGCGGGTTGTTCCAGGATCAATCGGCGAAACGCAAACAGCATGGCCGCCAATCCACCTTTGACGTCACATGCCCCGCGCCCATAGAGCCGACCGTCGGCGATTTTGGGCTCGAACGGCGCGATCGTCATTCCGGCAACAGGGACCGTATCCTGATGTGCGTCGAGAAGAATTGTGAGATCTGCGCCGGGTGAATTGTATCGAGCGATGACGTTGTCACGCCCGGGGCTGACTTCGATACGTTCGTACTTTGCGCCGATCGTACGAAAAAAATCAACCAACCAGTCGCTCACACGGCCCTCAAAGCAAATCGACAGATCCACCGGGCCCCCCATCGGATTCACACTGGGACGAGCAATCAATGCGCTGAGTATATCGACCACGGTCGGGTACGAAAATTCATCTGCCATGACTGTAGACTTTCTCTGTTCGTGTGAGCGGCATGGCGCTAGCCGCCGTTTTTTGAGATATTCCGCAATATGCACCGGCGGCTCGCGCCTTGCCGCTCATGATTCTGAAGTATCTCAGCCCGGGCTTCACCCGCAACCCAAGCTGAAAAGATGCCGGTCGCAAGCCCAGGTAGCGTGGCTCCGCTCGTTGCCGTGTTCTTACTTTTGTGACTCTTGTGAGTTTTTGTGGCAAGCACTCAGGCGATAAAAGAACTGCACAATGGCAGCGACAGGCGATTTCATAGTCGTCATGATACTCTGGTTGACGAAAGTTGTCAGTCAGATTTTATGTGTGTAGAACTGTTGTCTTTCAATGGCGTATGGTAGTTCGGGTTCGGAGCCCGACATTGTTGGGAGAGTCGGACCAGCTGTATGGGGGAACGGAACGCGACAGCACATTCTGAGCGCACTTCCGGATATTCGCACCACGGCATGTCCGGAACTCAAGCCTCCTCTGTAATCCCGTAGCGTTCCAGCAGGCGGTAGAGTTTTCTGCGATGGATGCCGAGGATGCGGGCGGTGCGGGCTTTGTTGCCGTTTTGCTGGCGGAGAATCGTGACGATGTGCGTCTTTTCCAGATCGTCCAGACGCGGTGAATCGGTCGTGAGGCTGCCGTTGGCGGCGGGAGAACCTGGCGGATGGAAAGTGGAAGTGGTCGGCAAACCGTGATGAGTGGGCAAGTCGTCGAAAGGTTCGACAATTTCTGCGGGCAGATCACCGATCGTGATCTGATGATCGTTGGCGAGGATCTGAGCGCGTTCGATGGCGTTTTTCAGTTGCCGGACATTGCCAGGCCAATGATACAATTCCATCGCGCGTTGCGCCTCGTCGGTGATCGTCCAGTCCTTAGCCAGCATCGATCGGATCAGCAGCGCGACGTCACCCTCTCGCTTTCGCAGGGGAGGCAATTCGAGCGACATCACATTGATGCGGTAGTAGAGGTCTTCACGAAAGCGACCGGCTGCGACTTCATCGACCAGCGTACGATTCGTCGCCGCAATCACGCGAACATCGACTCTTCGTTCGCGATGCGATCCGACACGACGAATCGAACCGTCTTCCAGAGCCCGCAGAAGCTTGGGTTGCAGAGCTCCGGGAAGTTCACCAATCTCGTCGATGAACAGCGTTCCGTTGTCAGCCACTTCAAACAGCCCGGCCCGGTCTTCATTGGCACCGGTAAACGCGCCTTTGCGATGACCGAACAATTCGCTTTCGACGAGTTGTTCCGGAAGAGCCGCGCAGTTGATGGTCACGAAAGGCCGGTTGGCTCGGTGACTTTTCTGCTGCAACGCGCGAGCCACCAGCTCCTTTCCGGTACCGCTTTCGCCCTGAATGAGAACTGGCTTGTCGGTCGGAGCGACACGTTCAATCAGGCGAAACACTTCCCGCATGCGAATGGAATCACCGATGATTCGAACGTTGGGTTGAGACCGTTCGATAATGGCTCGCAGCTGGCGGTTTTCCTTGTTCAGCCGCGCGCGTTCCCATGACATCATGCAGCGTTGTTCAAGTTCATCCAGTGGAAACGGTTTGGTCAGATAATCTGAAGCACCCAGCTTCATTGCGTTGACCGCGCTTTCGATAGTGCCCTGCCCTGTCAGGATGATCACTTCTGTCTCGATTTGCGTGGATTTCATGCGTTCCAGCAGTTCCAATCCGGAAAGGCCGGGCATGTTCATATCGACGATCGCGACATCGAACACCTTTCGGTCGCAGATTTCCAAAGCTTCATGGCCATTGGCCGCTGATTCGACACGATGGCCCTTTCGCGTCATCCAGCGTGCGCAGGTCTCGCGAAAATCCGGGTCGTCTTCCACCACGAGCAAATTGATGGCGTTTGGGGATGACATAGGTTAGCTCCGAACGGTCTATGATCTTGATCCACGACTGTGGACGACGGGACTTTCATGCCTGACGGTACACAGTGCGGGCGTGAGTGTGCGAATTCGCACGAAAATGTGTCGTTTTGTCCAATTGCACAGCCTCAGAACCTGAATTCATCAAAAAAGACCGGCAGAGCGGCTAAGAGCGAACCGCATTCCGAACTGCCGCTGTTCGTGGAACGAGCAGCACAATCTGCGATCCGCGCAGTTCGAGAGGTCGGGCCATGATCGAGCCCCCATGAGCTGTCATGATGCGGTGGACGATGGCCATTCCCAGTCCCGTACCCTTTTGTTTTGTCGTGAAGAATGGTTCGAAGACCTTATCAGCGACTTCCTGCGTCATACCGCAACCGTCGTCTTCAATCGTGATCATTGCGGCGGGATCTGTTCCGCATTGCGCTTCCTTGCAGGAAACGGTAATCAATCCTTCGCCGCCACAGGCATAGATGGCGTTCTCAAGAAGATTTCGCATGACCTGTTCGATCCGATGCACGTCCACTTCGCAGTTCAAATGCTGTGAGTCTGCGGCAACGACGAGTTCGATGCGTTTTCCTTTGCGAGCAGCGGCAAGGTTTTCCCATTCTTTGTGCCAGATTGTCGCGAGATCGCATTCCCGGAATTCCAGATGAATGGGTGCTGCGTAACCTCGCACTTCCTCGTACAGCCGATGCAGATCCTGAAGTGCCGTGGTCGCGCGACGCGCCAGATCGAGCTGTTCCTTGTGTTCCTGCAGATCCAGAGAGAGCATGTCCAGGCAGGCCTGGGCTCGCTGCAGGGCATTGCGACTTTCATGAGCCAGTCCTGTGACCATCTGCCCGATCGCCGCCAACCGCTCGGACTGCATCAGTTGCTTTTGGACGCGTTCCAATTCCGTCAGATCGCGGACAATCCCCGTAAAATACTGTTGTCCGCGGACGGCAAATTCGCTCACGGCCAGATGGACGGGAAACTCTGATCCGTCTTTTCGGCGACCTGTGACGCGGCGTCCGCTGCCGATGATGGTGGGGGTTCGTGTCTGAATGTAATCGGCCACATACGTATCGTGCTGACTTCGATACGGTTCCGGCATGAGCACGCTGATATTGCTGCCAAGCAGTTCCTGAGTCGCATAACCAAACATGCGTTCGGTTGCCGGATTGAGGGAGCAGATGAGACATTTGTGATCGATCGTAATGATCGAATCGACAGCCGTGTTCAGAACTGCGCGACTTCGCGCGACTTCGTCCGGGCCGGAGGAAACCGGGCGAAATCCGGAACACAGCGTAACAAGAAATCTTCCCTCATCGGGTCCAAAGTGGAGCGGCATGGCGTGTAACAACATGGACAACGGCGGACTGTCCGGAGTCAGTGCAACGCTGACTTCTGAGTGGGCGCTGAAGCCGCTTGTGGTCAGAGCGTGCCAGAGGTCACAAAGTTTCGCACCGTGGATGGCTGAGACGGCTTCCAGCAGGAGGCAGCCTTCGGCGAGAGCAAAGCAGCTGCCTTCGAGGGTTGCCGACGAAAGAATGCGAGAATCCGCACCGCAGATAAACGCGAAAAGTCTGGGGTGCTCGTGATCGATGGGCGGGTTGTTCGTCATTCGCCTTATCCCTCGGAGACCTCGATGCGTCGAGGTTTGGCGCGCGGCGCGCGGGGAAGTTCGACGCGCAGGACACCGTTGGTAAGTTTCGCCTGAATCCGGTCGTGATCCACTTCGTCACTGAGAATAAACGACCGCAGGAAGTCGCCGATGTGGTACTCCTGATGCAGCATGCTGGCCGACTCAGGCACATCTGTGGTCACACGTCCAAACAGAGTCAGTCGATTGTTCTGTACCTGCAGATCCAGCCCCTCAGAATCAACGCCGGGCAGATCAGCGTACAACACCAGGCCGTCCGGCGTCTCATAGATGTCAATCGGCGGATTGAACAGCAAACGCGGCTCGCCTGTCGTATTTTGCGGTGCCGGGATCATTGACGTGGATTCGAGCGGTTGTTGGCGATCCTGAGATTCAGTCATAAGAAGCACGCTTTCTGCAGCGGAGTTTGCTACGGCCCTTCATTCACTTTGATTTGGCGCGCTGCTGACGAAGGAGCTTTCGGCAGTGTGACACGCAGAACGCCCGCGCTGTAATCAGCTCGCATTCCATCTTCGTTGATGCGATCCGGGAGTTGAATCTTTCGCTGCCATGGTCCGTGGAATCTTTCCTGACGGCGAAATGCATCCTCCCCGGCTTCTCCCGGTGGCAATCGCGTGCCCTTAATCGTCAGGCAATTGGACGCGATCGTGACATCCAGTTGATTGATGTCGATGCCGGGAATTTCCGCAGTGAGCACGTAGCTTTCGTTAAGTTCCAACAGGTTGACCTGAGGAAATCGGCGGCTGAACCGTACACCATGCAGTGTCAGGCTGACGCCCTGTAACAGACGATCGACTTCTCGTTCAAGGTCTCGAAAAGGATCCCATGGCTGACCCCAGCGAAAAATCGGCATTGGAAACTCCACCCTCCGTGGTCAGGCAGTGCCGCCACGTGTCAACTGTCAAATACGACGAAACGTCGCCGCCGCCCGGTTAAGGCTGCACACCATGTTCCAATTCTGCAGAAGGCGTATGCTGCCAATATTCTGCTGTCTTTCTCCAGTGTAAGGTATTGCTGCGCAGCAGCTTACTGAGTTTTACCGGATTTGTCCCGGCTGTCAGCGGAACCTGGGAGGCTTCTGCCATTTTGCCAGCACTCCGATCCGGCAATTTTCCCGACGAGAACTTCACAACATCGGGAGAATTGCCCTCAGGTTTGCTACCCTGTGGCTGCGAGTTACCAGGATCTGAACAACGGACCGTCAATTCATGACCCCTAAACACAATCCTTTCTCTGCCGTTTACGTCGGCAGCTTTGACCCGATTTCGCTGGGACATCTGGACATCATTCGCCGTGCGTCGAGAATTTTTGAACATGTAACGGTCGGTATAGGCGTTAATCCGGACAAGACGCTGTTGTTTTCTGCAGAACAACGTATGTGCATGTGCCGGGCATCGGTCTCTGAATTTTCGAACGTCGATGTTCGTACTTTCGACGGGTTGACAGTCGAATTTGTTCGTCATTGCAACAGCCGAATTCTGCTCCGCGGCGTCCGCACGTTGACGGACATGGAACAGGAATTCACGATGACGTTGGCAAATCGTGTGCTCGACGAAGAAATTGAATCCGTCTTTCTGATGTCCGCCGAACGATATGCTCACATTTCCAGTTCTCTCATAAAACAGATTGCAAGAATGGCACGGGACGATGTCGGCATAAGATTGAAGGATTTTGTCCAACCACCAATCATCGAGGCACTGGTGCAAAAACTGCGAGAACAGAAAACACTTCACTAGACGGCAACTGATTTGACATTGGAGTGCAGCGACTGGTCGCCGCTTTCATTTTCGTTCCGCGTACGTTGCGGAAAAAGACAGCGATGACGAGTCATCGTACTCCGGATTACAAAGGAACGCCACAATATGGTTAAGACTGCATCCACAATGCTCAGCCTGGGAACTCAGGCACCGGACTTTTCACTGGTCAACATTGACGGCAGGATCGTGTCTCGCAAGGACTTTGCAGGCAAGCCGCTGCTGGTGGTCTTCATGTGCAACCACTGTCCGTTTGTCGTCCACATTCGCAAAGCTCTGCAGGAATTTGCGGCAGAGTATCAGGCGAAGGGCTTGGCAATCGTCGGTATCAGCAGCAATGACAGCGCTGTCTATCCGCAGGACGGCCCGGAAAAAATGAAGGACGAAGCACGGACGGCGGGTTACACTTTCCCTTATCTGTTTGACGGGACTCAGGGAATCGCAAAAGTTTACTGTGCCGCCTGCACGCCAGACATCTTTCTGTTCGATCAGAATCATGGATTGGTTTATCGCGGGCAGTTTGATTCCAGTCGGCCAGGAAACGGATTGCCTGTGACAGGGCAGGATTTGCGAGCAGCAACCGACGCTGTGCTTGCTGGGAATCCGGTGTCTGATGTCCAGCGGCCGAGTATCGGCTGCAACATCAAGTGGAAAGCCGGTGCGGAACCGGGATATTTTACAGGGATTTCCGCAGGTTAATGCGACCGTGATCTACAACAAGTTTAACCGCGTGCCCATCGGGCCGCGCTGTCGGTGCCCTTCCAAAACGCGGCCCGATGGGCACGCGGTTAAATAGTCTCTTGTCGAGAACGCGCCGCAGTCATCAACACCAACTATCTCCCCAGAACGGAATACGGAATGGCATCGGATCTGTCGATTGCATTAAGTCAACTTCATGGATTGCTGGTGCAGCTTGCTGAGGCCGAAGCAGCCTTTGCCGACGGGCCGCGATCGATCACTGTCTCGGAAAAACAGGTGACTCTGGCGGAACAGAAGATTGAAGAACAAAAGGCCACGATCAAGCAGACGCGAAAGGTCGCCGACGACCTGAATCTCAAACTGAAAACGAAAGAAGCGGAACTGAAAAAACTCCAGGGACAACTCAACGCCGCAACATCCAACAAAGAATTCGACATCTTCAAAGGTCAGATTGCCAGCGTCGGCAGCGAACGGGCTGCACTGGAAAACACGGCTTTCGAAGCGATGGAAGAAATTGACGCGGCACAGGCGACCTTGAAGAGACTGGACGTTGAACTCAAAAGCCTGCGCCAGACGGTTCAGACTTTACGAGCGGAAGTGGATGCAAACCGACCTGGTCTGGAAAAAACTCTGGAGGAATTGAAGTCGCAGATCGCTGTCGCTGAAAAAGTCATCCCGCCTGGTGAAGGATTGTCGGCCTATCGTCGCCTGCGGATCGCCAACGGTGCCGGTGCCCTGGCAGGAATTGAAGATGACTTCTGCGACGGCTGCAACTGCCGTGTGACCAATCAGGACCTTGTCCGCATTCGCACGGGCGAATTCCTCCGCTGCCGTGAATGCAATCGCGGGCTGTATGTCGTATAGGCAATCATTCCCACCGAAAAACGCGGATGGCAACCACAAACGTCACCGCTCCCCAGATCGCGATCAGGCTCAGCTCGGGCAGAATCTGAAGCACACTGGCTCCTTCCTGCATCACGTGGCGGAGCGCGGCGATCAGCGGAGTCAGCGGCAACAGTTCAATCAGCGGCTGCACAAACGCCGGAAAGCGTTTCGCCGAAAAGAAAATCCCTGAACCGATCCACATGGGCACCATCGCGAAATTCATCAGCCCGGAGACCGCTTCCAGCGTCTTCGCGCGACTGGCGATCAGCAGACCAATTCCGGCAAACTCAAACGCTCCCAGCGCGATCAGCAGCATCACGCTCAGATAGCTGCCGTGATTCTCGACGCCAAACACGAATCGCGAAACCAGCAGCACGATGATGATTTCCGGGATCATGAACACGATGCGACTGAACATCATTGCGGCCACGAAATGAGATTTCTTCATCGGTGTCCCGAGAAACCGTTTGAGCACCTGGCGAATTCTCATGTCCACAATCGCAAAGCCGACTCCCCAGACCCGTCTTTCAACGTCGGCCAGCAGCAAAGTCGCCTGAATCACGTCGCAGAGTTCGGCAGAACTCTGGCAACCCTTCCCTCGCCGAAAACGCCCCGAATTCTGACGAATCCGGCTACACAGATGAAGACTCCGGCGAGCGGCAGGGCGTCAGCCCTCCGAGTAACCCGCGGGGTCGCAGGTCGCGGCGAGCCGCGAAGTCCTCCTCGGCAAGGAAGACCTACAGGAAACGCGCACTGCCCGGAACCTCCAGCCAGTTGCTCTACTCTGCTGACCGAAGCAGCGACTCATGCGGCCACGACACATCATCAAGCGATCCGCCGCCGAGAATCATGTCCGGGCTTTATGGTGCCTGTCACCAGGCTTTATGGTGCCTGTCACCAAGTTATACCGATCGAAGGGGGCCGATTCGATGTGACGTTGACGGCGGAATGTCGCAAGTTCGCAGCCGACAACCAGGGAAATGAAACGGAAGTCGACTTCCAGCACGACATCGAAATCGGCGCGTTTGCAAAGCCGGAAGCAGGCCGCAAGTTTGGAGCAACCCTGCACCGAACTCGCGTGCCGATGAAACAAGGCACGAACACCGTGACCTTTACACTGGATGCCATCCCCGATCAGGTCGACGTCGATCCCTTTCTGCTGCTCATCGACCGAGTTCCCGCCGACAATCTGAAACGCTGCGAACTTCAGGCGGAATAGTCGTCGCGCTGGGAGTGTGGCATAGTTATTTTGCTCCAAAGTTCTGCCGTGCCGCAGGCTTATCCTCAAGCCGATTGACAAACTAAAGTCGGAATGGGACATTGACTCGCACTGTAGGAGTCTCTGATGGACTGGATTTTCCTGTGGGACGATGCGCCCGGAAGTAATGTCGAACATATTGCCGAGCATGGTCTCGCCCCGGAAGAAGTGGAGTCGGCGTTCGACAATATCGAGACCGAAACTATCAGTCGTTCGAGTGGTCGGCCAGCCATCTTTGGGCGTACGTTCAAAGGTGACATCATTTTCGTGGTCTACGAGCTTGACCACGACGACGACGGTCGAGATTTTATTTACGTACATACAGCCTATTTCGTCGAGGAGGCATAATGCAGACCAAGCCCAACGTCTCGCCCGAACGTCTGGCTCAATTGCGGGCTGAAAGTCAGCAACTGCGACCAGCACTCGCGGCGGAAATGCCCGCCGTCCGTGATGAGTGGAAGCAATGGGTAAACAACCTCACCGAAGTGGTGGCGCGACATTCCAAAGAAATCGACGAATACATTCAAACTCACGGCCCAATGACACGACAAGAGGTAGTCGATAAAGCGTTGACGAAGCTGTTGTCGGATGTCTGACGCTCGGATTCGACGAAGTGTTTCCACTCGGCGATGGTCCAAGCTTCACGGTGCCTGCCACCGGCGATTAACATGAGAAGAGGCCGCCGGTGCCAGACGCTGCAAATGGACACCGCAAATGCCTTCCCCGGGTGCGTGTCCGAAATTCAAATGCGTCGTACGGTAGTGATTGAGACAGAGAGATTTCTAACCGCAGATGAACGCAGATGGACACAGATTTCAAGAGGGCGTGTTTTGAGTTGGACTTCATCTGTGTTCATTTGCGTCCATCTGTGGTCCACTTCACGACGAAAATTCCGCCCGGCAGTCGTGACCTGCAGAATTCGGCGACCGCCCTAATTTCGCACTGCGGATTTAAATCCTTGCCAACTTCCCGCTGTTCGAGCAAGAGCGAAGCATCACGGTGCCTGTCACCAGTCACCCTGCTCTGGCTACCCAGCGATTGAGTTCGATGAGGAATTCGCATAAAGTCATTGTTAATGTTCAGTCGTGGCCATTTAGCAGATAGTTCTTCGAGGTACTGTTTGCCTATCCTTGATTCTTTAGTGCAGCAGGAGACATCACTTTTGGAGTATCGCGACAGCAAGCATGATGGATCTGACAGCCCCGACGTCCCTGTCGTCGCAACGCCTGAAAACGGCTGGAAGTGTCCGGCCTGCGGCCATGATCGATTTACTCTGATGCGACCACTGACGATCTCATTTGCGAAAGATCGAGTGTGCCGGCGCTGTTTTCACCGAACTGCCGGGCCAATACCGCGATGGGCTGTGTTTGTTTTCCTGGCGTGCGGATTGCCACTCATCGCCTTCGCAGGATTCCTGGTATTTCTGTCCAGCAGAAATCTGGTTCATCGACAAATTAAGTGCGCGGGATAGAAATCAGATATGACTGCGATTTATCCTGAAAGGATGCCAGAAATTAGCCGGTGGTCGCCGA
>CAZFDW010000217.1:0-10383 GCA_964517865.1 uncultured Chitinophaga sp. | reverse complement strand
ACACTACTCATGGAGCTCAACACTCACGTTGCTGAATGAGCTTTAATGTGAACGATAATTGCCAATCATTTACGACATTCTGCTGGCAAAGTCCACATGTGCTGGCCAACGGTCATGAATCTCACTCCTCACTCCTCACTCCTCACCGCACGACCGTCACGATCGATTCTAAAGCGGCATTCGATGCCGGTAGATGTGCGTTCCCGGTAAAAAGTGCCGGTTGAAGTGAATCCGGCAAACTGCACATGTTCGTGACGGCGATACAAGTCAGAGAGGAAACAAAGTTTCGGCATTATGGGCTTTGAGTATCGCCTGTGCCGAGAAGGTCCGATTCATCAACAATTCGGCAGGACCGCGTGTCTGCCGCATCCTTCGTGGAGGAAGATCCTTGAACGGTTCAACAACAATCCGACGTCATACAAACTCTGAATTCGGTGGATTCCGGCGTTTTATGTCGATCTGCATGGTGATGTCCCTTGCCGTGGTGTTCTTTGGAATGCAACTCATGATGGTCGGCCCGCTCAAAGGCCGGCTCGACGGCATCCAGGCTCGGCTCGAAGAATCCGAGGGCAACATGAAGAAACTGGTCGCCGGCCGGGATTCCGTCTGGAAGACCAACAATTTGCTCACGAGCATTGAAGAACAGGCGAGTCATGTGCAGCGAGTTCAGAAGAGTCTGGCCGACATTCAGAATCTTCGCAGCAGCATTCAGCGTGAGGCCGAATCATCAGCCGTGGCAATGGCCGCGCTTGATCGCATGTCAGCCGTTCAGGAGCGAGTTGTTGCCAGTCAGCAGCAGACGCTGCAGGCTTCCACGCAGATCACGAAACTTGACGAGCTGCTCACCACGATTATTCATGGCAGCGAAAATGCCGAAGTCGCCAATAACTCCGTGGACGGCATTGTGGCTCTGCAGAATCGGATCATCGCGGCATCCAACAACTACGAACAGGCCAGCGAGGGGATCACCAACCTTGCCGACCTGACGCAGCGCATGGTTGCTCAGTCTGAAGAGTTGAAGATCGCATCAACGCGATTTGACGAATTCGTCGGACTCGCGAATTCCATTAAAGTTGCTACGGCCAACCTGGACGCTGCGAAATCGACTGTTGCAGAAATGAATACGCTGCAAGATCAACTGGTTGCATCCGGTGAGAAATTAGCTGTCGCTCAGGACAACGCCCGTGTATTAGTTGCGATGAACGATACGCTGAGCGGCGATAGCCTGAAGCTTGAGGCGTCCCGCAGGAATCTGGATTCGCTGGTTGCGATGGGGACGTCGCTGAGCACTCAATCGCAGCACGTGTCTGAAGCCATCCAGAACCTTGAGATCATGGACGACTTCCGCACGGAACTGGCGGTTCACGTCAAATCACTCGAAGGTGTTCGCCGCACGATGATGGACATCGCGATGATGGAATCAACGCTGAGCCGAGTTGCCCAGGTGGTGGAACCACTGTCTCAGATCGGAAATCTGCGACGGCTGTCGGATGACGAAATGCGGGAAGCTGCTCGCGTGATTCTTGATCGCCGGGTCACCCGGTTCTCACAGTCGGATTCACAGCCTGAAACCGGAGCTGCGACGAGCGAAGTGGCAGTAACGACAACAACGACGGACAGCACCGACGAAGTGCCCGTACCGCTTCCACCGGAAGCACGATAGTCAGTTCAAACAATTCAGCATTCGGCAGGATCGCTGTGCGATGAAAGTCGGGACTGATGGAATCCTGCTGGGAGCCTGGTGCCGCGAATGCAGTGGCGAGGCTGGTGCGGGCCGCATTCTGGACATTGGCACCGGAACCGGGCTGGTCGCCCTGATGCTGGCTCAACGAAACCTGTTTGCAACGATTGATGCGATTGAAATTGACGATGCTGCGAGGTTCGACCGACCTCGGTTAAAGCACCGTCTCGCCTTCTGCTGGAATTTGCCAGAACCGCCCCAGCCAGCACTCCTGAACCTGAATCCCTCACTGTAGAGACCGCGACCCGGCACTGCTACACGGCAGATTTTCGCAAACTGACGCAGGAGTATTTCCTGCGGTTCTAGTGCTTTCAGCCTCCAGGCCAGCATCCCATGCGATCCTGAGAGTCCGGCCACAACAGGCTCTGGACAGCTTGCAACGTGGAAGTCGAGGTCTATACTGGGGTCGGCTTTGGAATCAGTTTTCCAGGCTCAGACGACAACAACGAATCGGTCGTAAAGACCGCATGAAGTGAATGAGGATTTTCAATGAGTGTTCGCGTTGGACAACCTGCCCCGGGACTGGATCTGGCATTGCAGGCGTATGATCGGACAAAAGACGGCACCGACAAGCAGTTTCAGGATCTGAAACTGGCACAGTACCTGGGCAAATGGGTCTGCCTCTATTTCTACCCGCTTGACTTCACCTTCGTATGCCCGACTGAAATCGTGGCCTTCGATAAGGCTCTGGGAGAATTCAAGGACCGCGAGACTGCCGTCCTGACCGCAAGCACGGACAGTGTCTATAGTCATAAAGGCTGGTGTGACTCGCACAAGGAACTGGGGCAACTGAGACACCTGATGATTGGCGATACAAGCCACGAATTGTCCAAAGCCTACGATGTGCTCGACCCTGCGAAGGGCTTTGCTTATCGCGGGATATATCTGATTGACCCAGCCGGTGTCCTGCGCTGGTTGGCTGTGCATGATCTGGGAGTTGGCCGTAACGTGGATGAAGTTTTGCGCGTGCTCGACGCGCTGCAGACCGACAAGCTGTGTCCATGTAACTGGAAACCCGGCCAGAGCACGCTGAACTGATGAATATGTCCGACGTAACTTCCCGACTTCATTTTGCTTTGCAGATGGCTGCTGCCGCATCCGAACTTATCCTCAAGTACTATCAGGTTGACGGACTGCTGGTGGAATCGAAGTCGGACGATTCGCCCGTAACTGTGGCCGATCGCGAAGCCGAAAAGCTGATCCGGAAAATGCTGGCAGAATCGTTTCCTCAGGACGGCATTCTGGGTGAGGAATTCGAATCGGTTCCCGCCAGGAATGGCTATCGCTGGATCCTTGATCCGATCGACGGCACAAAACCGTTCGTTCACGGCGTGCCTCTCTTCGGGACTTTGATCGGCATCGAATCCGACGCTCGCATGGTGGCTGGCGTCTGTCGTTTTCCGGCACTCGATGAAGTTGTGTACGCCGCAGAAGGTCAAGGATGTTGGTGGCAGATTCGCGATCAGGCACCACGTCGCACGAAAGTGAGTGGCATTACTTCGATCAGCGAGGCGCGGATGATGTTTACGGAACCGACACACTGGACGACTACGGGCAGGTTTGATTCAATCGTTGCCGTCATGAATCAGGTCAAAGTCGCGCGCGGCTGGGGCGATTGCTACGGTCATGCGATGGTCGCCACTGGCCGCGCAGAAATTGCGATCGATCCGCTGATGTCGCCGTGGGACATAGCGGCTCTGATTCCGATTCTGCGTGAAGCGGGTGGAACGTGTACGGACTGGAAGGGTTTTGAAACTGTCACCGGTGGCGACGGCGTGTCTGTCGTGCCCGCGCTGCGGGATGCCGTCCTGTCTGTGCTGAAGAATGCACCGGCGCTTAAGAAATAATCAGAAGTGTTTTCACAGGGAATAGCGATGCGACTGTATTTCTCAATTTGTGTTGTACTCCTGGTTGCTGGTTCAGCTCTGTCTGTCGTCGGATGTTCGGATGGCGGCGCTGACGGGCCTGCGGCGCGGGATGAGTCACTGGCAAAAATTGAAAAGGCCCGGAAGGACGCGGAGTGGAGCAAGCCCGCTGCCAAAACGCCAGTGGGTGCTCCACCGTCGGGATCGCTGTCAGTGTCAGAACCGACGTTCGAGGAAACCGGACAAGGGCCGCAGAAGGGCACATTCACGGTCAAAGTAGAATCGTCGGCAGGAGACTTCACGATCGAAGTGCATCGCGACTGGGCGCCGATCGGTGCCGAACGATTCTACCAGCTCGTCAAAGCCGGATATTACGCTGAGTGCCGTTACTTCCGAGTGGTGCCAGGGTTTATGGTGCAGTTCGGGATGAATGGCGACCCGGCAGTGCAACAGGAATGGGACCGCAAGATCAAGGATGATGGTGTTACTGAGAGCAACACGCGAGGTTATGTGACGTTCGCGACATCAGGCCCCGACAGCCGCACGACGCAGATTTTCATTAACTTTGGCGACAACTCATCTCTCGACGGACAGGGTTTCGCCCCGTTTGGAAAGGTGATTGAAGGTATGGAAAATGTCGATGCGATTGAATCAAAGTATGGCGAATCACCTGGTCAAGGCAGCATCGAGAGTGGCGGCAATGACTATCTGCAGCAGAGTTTCCCGGACCTGGACTTCGTGAAGAAAATGTCGATTTTAAGCGAAGTTGCCGAGTAACGTGCTCTCATGCAGGATGGACATCCTGGTCCGTCGCGTTATACAAAAAAAGCGGACGAATCGAACGTTGCTTTAGTTCAATGATCTCCCCCGCAGGCGACGGCGTGACCGAAGTCCACGCCATTGCAACACTTTCTGGCCAGAACCCGGACAAGAATATCCAGGCTACGGGAATCGCACTCGACTCAGAGAGTCAAGCTACTCCTCCCACGCCTTGCTGCGATCAAGAGCGCGTTCCCACCTTTGCATTTTAGCTTCGCGTTCGGAGTTCTTCATGCCGGACGTAAAGGTTGCGTCCGCTTTCCACTGCGAATCGATATCGTGTTTTTTCTTCCAGAATCCAACGGCAAGTCCCGCCAGATATGCGGCACCGAGCGCAGTGGTTTCCAGTACCTGAGGCCGTACAACCGGAACGCCCAGCAGGTCCGCCTGAAACTGCATCAGCAGGTTGTTGGCCGCCGCACCTCCATCAACTCGTAACTCACGCACTTTCAGTCCGGCATCGGCCTGCATGGCATTCAATACGTCCGCCACCTGGAACGCGATGCTTTCGAGAGCTGCGCGGGCAATATGAGCCGATGTTGTTCCACGCGTGAGTCCGATGATCAGGCCTCGTGCCCATGCATCCCAGTGCGGCGCACCGAGGCCCGCGAATGCCGGCACGACGACGACGCCGCCTGAATCCGGAACTTCTGCGGCTAACGTTTCAATGTCTGCCGACTTGCGAATGATCCCCAGTCCATCGCGCAGCCATTGCACAACTGCACCGGCGATGAAGATACTGCCTTCCAGAGCGTACTCAGTCTTCCCATCGATCTTCCAGGCGACCGACGTCAGCAGATTGTTTTTGGAAACCTTGGGTTTGTCACCGGTGTGCATCAGCATAAAGCAGCCGGTGCCGTACGTGTTTTTCACCATTCCTGGCCGATGACACATCTGACCGAACAACGCCGCCGATTGATCTCCTGCGATCCCGGAGATCGGGATCTCTCCACCGAGCAAGGTCGTGTGTCCAAACACTTCGCTCGACGATCGCACTTCGGGCAGAATTTCCCGAGGCACATCAAACAGTCGCAGCAGCTTTTCGTCCCAGTCACCTTTGTGGATATTGAACAACATGGTGCGACAGGCGTTGCTGGGATCGGTCGCATGCACGCGGCCTTCCGTCAGCTTCCACAACAGCCATGAATCGACCGTCCCGAACGCGAGTTCTCCTTTGCGTACCCTCTGCTTCGCGCCCTTGACGTGCTGCAGAATCCATTGCAGCTTCGTGGCCGAAAAATAGGCATCGAGAATGAGTCCCGTTTTTTTGCGGATCATCCGATCGGCTTTCTCGCGGCGAAGCTTGTCACAGACGTCAGCCGTGCGGCGATCCTGCCACACGATCGCATTGCTGATCGCATCCCCCGTGCGACGATCCCACACGATGGTTGTTTCACGCTGATTCGTAATTCCGATCGCCGCAATCTGTCCTGCATCGATCTGAGCATCTCGCAGTACGGCTTTGGCAGTGGCTAACTGGGACCCCCAGATCTCTTCCGGATCATGCTCCACCCACCCCGGCTTTGGAAAATGTTGCTTAAACTCCTGCTGCGCTGAAGCAACGGCTATTCCCGCATGGTCAAACAGGATGGCCCGACTGCTGGTCGTACCCTGATCAAGTGCCAGTATGAATTTCATAAGTGAGTACTTTCTGCTTACTTCGACTGTCCAATTTTGTTCGTAGTCCCGCACGCGATTGGCATTGGCTCGTTTAACCGCGTGCCCAGCGGGCCGCGATTGTTCTATTTGAAAGTTCGTATTTGAAATTTGAAATTTGAAGCGCGGGGCGTTGCCCACGCGGTTAAACGAATGTGCGATCCGCAACCCCGTGCGGTAAGGTATACAGGCGAATCTCGGACCGTCGGGTTACCGACTCACCAATTTCTCAAACGCCAGTCGTTGTTCGATGAGCGCCGCCACTTTGTCCGCAGGTTCCTCACGAGCCTCAAGCAAAATCCAGCCTGCGTAGTTGATGCCTTTGAAAAGTCGGAAGAGTTCGTCATACGGATAATCGCCGAGCGTCAATTCCCGCACATGCACAGTGGCACCGAAACGATCTTTGACGAGATTGAAATTGTGTTCCAGCCCTTCGCCCTGCAGGTCTTCCGCGTTGGAGTTCCAGCAAACGGCGACGTTCGGATGCGTGGCGACATCAAAAATTGCCTTTATCACGGGCAATTCCTGCGTCCCCGCGCCATGCACTTCGACGCGAATCTGCTGCCCGTACTGCTGGCCATATTCGGCAACTTCGTTCAGAGCCTTGCCGATCTGCTCGATCGTCTGTTCGTGAGGAACGTCTTTCACAAAGCCGTTCGGTTTGACTTTGACACCCGAACCACCGCAGTCGTGCATCAGTTGAATGTACTGCTTCGTGAGTTCAATATTGGCCTTCACTTTGTCCGCGTCTGCTTCATGGAACTGCGCGTTCGATCCGTAACCGATCAGCTCAATGGAACTCGCCTCGAAACGTTTTCGCACAGCGTCCCGTTCTACTTTTGACAACGCGGGTTCGACCGCGTGACGATGTTCGGTACGTAGCTCAACGCCCGTCAAGCCGGACTTTTCGCACGTATCAATCAGCGTCGGCAGGTCCATATCCTTACCCCACTGATACGTCACCAGACCGAAGCTCATGTCGTTGCCGACCGCATCGTCGAACCCGTGCGGCTGAGGTCCTGCGAGCAGAGTGTCTGAAATCCGCAGCCCTGAAACGGCAGCAGCCATCGCTGAAGCCGAGGCAAGCATTGAACGACGAGTTGTTTGGTTCCGTTGAACAGGACGATTCATGAAGGCACCTCATTCGCAGATTCTTTGAATTTGATTAAACGACTCAGGTCAATATACCAAGCGATTGTCTCAGATGCATGCGTTGAAAAATCCGATCTTAAGCTGATCGTCGGCACCGCAACAGCCAGAAGCCCAATCCACCCGAAGCGAAGGTGATAGCGAGCAAAATGACAGCCAATGTTGGACCCATGACAATTGCACCGACGAGAAAAAGGACTGCGATGAGCATGAAAAGGCTGCGTTCGGTCAATTGCCAACGAAACAACTTATGACGACGAGTACAGTCAATTCCGGCGGGTACAGTTATGAATGCTTCAACCGCGCTGTAGGCTCCAGCCACTAATGCAAGCCACAGCGGCAATTCGTCGGCGAACACGATGCCCAGCAAGGCGAGGCAATTCCAGGATTTGATCATGCTTTTCTGCACTGGACGAATCATGGGTCACCAACGCGGAGCTTCTCTGGCACCTGATGCTGTCGCAAAACCATGTATTTATGCGCAACGAAGTGCATAGAAGTTATCCGGCGAGGGTCGATTGTTGAAGTCTTGCGGCTTGTCGAAATGAGCGGCCAGGGGGGTGCAAGGCGGCGACTCGACTCAGAGAGTCAAGCTACGGCGTGGCGACTCGACTCAGAGAGTCAAGCTACGGCATGCAGTCGAACAAGAACGTCCAATGTACAATTCAGGAGGAAAAAACGCAGAGAATACCGAGAAAATGTCGTTTTTTAACCTGCTTCAGAAAAATCTTTCAATTTCTTCTAAGCAACGAAGCTGGCCGTCGAATCACGTCCCCATGCTGCGGGAACTGAGCCCGCAAAAAAAACGTGTGGCACCCCGGCAAGGAGAATTGAAATGTTGAAGAAAATCGTAGTTGGTACAGCGTCGCTGGCTTTGGCTGGCGGCCTGTTGTTGGGTTCAGATGCCTTCAGTTACCTGCGAACCTTTGGAGGTCAGGTACGGGAGGTCGTGAAGTCGGAGATTTCGGTCGAGTTTGAACTCGATCGCATCCGCGATGAAGTGGACAATCTGGTTCCGGAGATTCGTCGGCACATGACGATCGTCGCGGAACAATCTGTCGATGTCAAAGATCTGGAACGTGATCTGACCGACAAGGAAGGGTCACTTGGCAAACAGAAGGATGCCATCCTTGCTCTGCGAAGCGACCTGGAAAGTGGAGGCACTTCGTTCACTTACCGAGCTGTCTCATACAGCCGCGGTGAAGTCGAATCTGATCTGGCTCATCGTTTCGAAACATTCTGTTCAGTTGAAGAAGCAGTCAAACGTGATCGTCAGATTCTGAAGGCTCAGCGTGATACGCTGCGTGCCAATCAGAAGAAGCTCGACACACTGTTGACTCGCAAGCAGGATCTGGTCGTGAAAGTCGCTCAGCTGGAAGCACGTCTGAAACAGGTCCAGGCTGCGGAAGCTATCAATTCGATTGAAATCGATGATTCACAACTGGCTCATGTGGAAAAGATGATCAAAGAAATGAATCACGCCCTTGATGTACGTGAGTCAGTGCTGGAAACCGAAGGCACTGTGTTCGGTGGCATTCCGGTGAACGAAGAAGTCGCACCGACGAATGGCGACATAGTTGGAGAAATCGATTCACACTTTGGTCTGAAGAGCGACGATTCGGTTGCGGAAGTCAGCACCCAGCCATCGATCTGAACAATCACGCGGAAATGATTTCCGCAACATGACCGGGACACACATCGCTCCGGGCTCGCAGTTCGCTCGGGCCCGGAGTTTTTTGTGTGCTGAGTCGAGCGGCAGTTGAGATTTTACCAGTCCATCAGTCACTGGGCGCAAGAGGGTTGTTGATTTAATCGTAGGGTGCGTGAAGTGGAGCGTAACGCACCATTTTAGGATCGCGTGAGATACTGGTGTGTTCCGCTAGCGCTGCACACACCCTACCTGAATCACGGAATCACTGAGTTGTTGTAAAAATGGTGGGCCGGCGTTCGTGCTGCTCGCTGGTTCCACCATACGAAGGCTCTACAATGATCCCGCCGGCTGTTGACAAATCTTTTTCCAGAAATCGTGCGACGGCGGACTCAGCGGAACGCAGAGAATTGAAGTGGCCTATGCCGACGGATCGTTACATGTTGTGGATCGATGGGGTGGGAGCCTGGCAGTTGTGCGTTGGTTCGCAGTTTCTGATCGGTGGCCCGACGCTGGAAGACAAGTCTGCCGACATCTGTCTGATGGCCAACCTGTCGCGGCGTCATGCGTCACTTCTGCGAAATGGAGAAGATTGGTTCATCCACCCGCACAATTCGACCGTTGTGTCGGGTCGGGCTGTCACCGGGCCGACGTTGTTGAGAACGGGCGATGAAATCTGTCTGGCAGAACGAGTTCGACTGGGTTTTCGCATCCCCAGTGTCCTGACTGGCTCGGCTTTGATAGATTTTGAAAGTCCCCATCGTCCAGCCCACTCCGTCAATGGTATCATTCTGATGACGGACAGTATCCTGTTGGGGCCTCGCAGGGATCATCATGTGTGTTGTGCGGACTGGCCGGAAGTGGTTGTGATTTATTATCAGGACGGCGTATTACGGTGTCGTTCAAAAGCCGGACTGAGCGTGAACGGAACTCGAGTTCGGGATTCTGCGGTCCTGAGCGACGGTGCCATTGTTTCAGGGGATGACTTTCGGTTTCGGATTGAGAAACTGAAAGCGTAGTGAGTTTATAAATTTTCAGTGGACCGACGCCAGCGGCCTGTTGATTGAATGTGCATCGTCAGCAATTTTGTTTAACCCTGAGCCGCAGGCGACGGTTTCCGGTGACGCCGTCGCCTGCGGCTCAGGGTTAAACGATTCGATCAACAGGCCGCCAGGTCGCCGGTAACAGTTTTAGTCGGAAGAGCTTTATGAAGTTTGCACTTGCACCGGAATCCAGACCGCTGGAAGGCTACACCATCAAACGCGCGATTCATCGCGGCGGATTTGGTGAAGTGTACTACGCGCTGACCGACGCCGGTAAAGAAGTCGCGCTCAAGCTTCTGCACAACAATATGGAAGTCGAGCTGCGTGGCGTGTCACAGTGTCTGAATCTGAAGCACCCGAATCTGGTCACGATCTTTGATATGCGACAGGATGCCGATAAAGATCATTGGATCATTATGGAGTATGTCGGCGGCAAGGGTTTGTACGAAGTGCTGCAGGAAA
>CAZFDW010000216.1:5079-10385 GCA_964517865.1 uncultured Chitinophaga sp. | reverse complement strand
GGAATATACAACTCTCAACGTTTGCAAAACACGACCGGGGTCGGCGTTCCTTCCAATTTCCGCCGTGCAGCGAACTGACATTCGGAGACCAAACAACAACATTCTGCCATAAAACAACGCCCGACTGAACCGAAGGGCCACAAATCCGGGAAGTGTTACCCTGGAAGCGAACAGTTTCTGTAGTGAACCGCTGCTGCGATAAGTACTATGCGAGCATGGAAAAGCATTGCCTGGACGGGTCAGGGGACTCGTCGGGCGAAGTTGTTGAGATTGACTATGAAGCACACCCATGCCGTTGGAATTGACCTTGGTACCACGTACTCGTGCATTGCGTGGTTAAACGAGTACGGTCACCCCGTCACAATTCTGAATCAGGAAGGTGAGCTCTCGACACCGTCGGTCGTCTTCTTTGATGGAGATCAGCCGATCATCGGCACCGAGGCCATGCGGAACGCGATCGCCAGTCCGGAGCGTGTTGTCCAGCATGCCAAGCGCTTCATGGGCAACCCGGAGAAATTCTGGAAGATTGATGACACGCGATACTCACCGGTGCATATTTCCGGCATGATTTTGCGAAAGCTGATCGCGGCGGCGCAGGAACAGAT
The DNA here is from genome assembly GCA_964517865.1 of uncultured Chitinophaga sp. Classification (GTDB taxonomy): domain Bacteria; phylum Planctomycetota; class Planctomycetia; order Planctomycetales; family Planctomycetaceae; genus SXXK01. The sequence continues at coordinate 9,780 of CAZFDW010000216.1, read as the reverse complement.
CGGCGAAATCAGCGAAGCCGTCATTACCGTGCCCGCACAGTTCGGTGATGCGCAGCGGCAGGCGACCATGCAGGCTGGTCATGCGGCCGGGCTGGAACGCATCGAAATGATCAATGAGCCCGTCGCTGCGGCGCTCTGTCATGTGCTGGGCAATGAAGGACTGGCGTTTACTGAACTCGCCATCGATCAGCAGTTGCTTGTGTTCGACCTTGGTGGTGGCACGTTGGACATGGCGATTGTGAAGTACAAGACCAACCAGGTCTGCGTCGTCGCATCTGACGGTGACCTGGAACTGGGTGGTCTGGATTTCACGAAAGTGCTCGTTAATGCCGCTGCGGAAAAGTTCATCGCAGACTTTGGCAGCGATCCACGTTCTCATCGCGGCAGCCTGCAGTTTCTGGCGTTGGAAGCGGAACAAGCCAAACGCAGTCTTTCTGTTCGGCCACGAGCCGCGATCACCGTGCAACACGAAGGGAATCGCAGGACGTATCAGATCGAACAGACAGAATTTGAATCGCTCAGCCGAAAATTGATTCAGCGATCAGAGGAAATCACGCGACGCATTCTGAAAGACAACAAATTCGGCTGGGCTCATATCGATGTCGTACTCACCACCGGCGGTGCCTCGCGGATGCCGATGATTCGTGAAAGTCTGAAGAAGCTCAGTGGTCGGACTCTGAATTCATCACTGTCGCCTGATCAATCGATCGCACATGGTGCCGCCTATTATGCGGGGATGCTGTTGTCGAATGATCAGTACGCGCGGACTGTGTTCAACAGCACGGCATCGTCGCGGCTGGCGAAAGTGCAGCAGCAGGGCGTGAACGCCCGGGCACTGGGGATTCTGGTGCGCGACGAAGCAGGACAACGCATACCGCATTATCTGATTCCCGCAAATACTCCATTACCTACCGCAAAGACGCATGTGTTCGGCACGGTCGTGGATCATCAAACCCGCGTCCGTGTCCAGATTGTTGAAAGTGGTGCCGGGGCTGATCGTCCGCCAACCGTCCTGGGTAATTGTCAGATTACAAATCTGCCTGCCGATCTGCCGGAAGGCACTGAGATTGAAGTCACGATCAGTTACGATCATCAAGCCCGCGTCCATGTGTCGGCGGTGGAGCCTGTGAGTGGTCTGCGAACAGAAATAGAAATCATCCGCCAGGAAAACCTGAATTCACAATTGCAGGAAAAACCAGGCGTCGTTGCTGACCCGAAGCCGGCAACTGACGATGAACTGCTTTTGAAAAAGATGCCTGTCGCCGCCGAACCAACTCCATCAGCAAAATTAGTGGTACCGAGTCGTACGAGAAAAGGGCAAGAGAAAACGGCGTCCGGGTCTGCTGCTGTGATTGATCCCGATCTGGAGGCGCTCGAAGAACTGTCGAATCTGTATCTGGAGGCATCGCCGGAAGTTGACGAGCAGCCGGTATTGCTGTGCAATGATTGCGGCACGCCGCTGCTGCGAAATGGACGCTGTTCAAGTTGCAACATCGTTCCGGCAAAGCAAAGTCCGAAGGGGAAACGTAAGGCCGCACCGCAGAAGTCTGCAGGTTCGGCAAAACAAGTCCAGACGCAGCAGACAACAGCCAACCTGCCATCGAAAGTCCCACCGTCTCTCGGTCGCGGCAATGCATCCGGCCGCAAGAAACCTCAGCCCGATCCGAACGAGGCGGAGTTCTGGGATCTTATCGATGGTGATTAGTTTAGAGACCACGTGCGGTATAGCTCAATCCGTCACGACATCCGGCAGCTGCAGTTCGCTGTCCTGCAGAACGGTATTCGTCTGCTGCTGCTCAAAGTGATGTAGCTTCTGATTGAGAATCTGGTCTTCGAGAGCCAGAATTCTCACTGCCAGCAGACCCGCATTTCGTGCTCCCGCGATTCCGATCGCAAGAGTTCCGACGGGAACTCCACCTGGCATCTGCACGATTGACAATAATGAATCCAGACCGTTCAACGCTTTGCTTTGTACGGGCACGCCCAGCACCGGCAGAATCGTTTGGGCGGCGATCATGCCAGGTAAATGAGCCGCTCCCCCCGCACCGGCGATGATGATCCTGATGCCTCTGGATTCGGCTGTCGTAGCGTACTCCGCCATCCACGCCGGTGTTCGATGCGCCGATACCACACGGCATTCAAATGATATCCCGAATTGCCGCAGGATATCGGCGGAGGCGGCCATCGTGTCCCAGTCGGATCGACTTCCCATAACGACGCCCACTACGGGAGCTTCTGTGCTCATATCAATTCACCGATCGTTTGAATCAAGTGCAGCGAAAGTTGCAAGTCTTCTTTTGGCCACAGCTTACCGCGCGCGGACATTTTTCCAATCGAGCAAGCAGCAGCGGACCGAGTGTTCTCGCGTTTTTCCCTGTCGCGACTTCAGGAAGCGATTGAAAATGGCAGCAGATCGCTCGACCATACCTCAACGCGGCCTAGACTGCGTCAGGCAGGCATTTAACAGGCCGCCAGCGCCTTGCCGCTTACAAAAAGAGCGGTATTCAGACAGACTCTTGGGATTTTGACTGCATGAGATTCGCCATAGCCGGCAACAACGCAACAGCCTTTAATGTGCTGCGGGAACTGGCGGGTTCCTCCGTACACTCGCTTTTGCCCTGCGCACTTTCAGGGGAATTGGCGGCGGCTGTGAGTCAGGCCAGTCTTCCGTTGACTCTGGCGGCCACGGTCGAAGATGCGTTGCTGGCGGGTGATGTGGACGCTGTGATTGTCGCGATTGATGATCTGGACGAATCGCTGCGAATCGTCCGAGCGGCTTCGCAAGCGGATCGGCATGTGATTGTCATTCCTCCAGCATTGTGTTCGCCGGCCTACTCGTTCGAGTTGCATCTGATCCTGGACGAATCACAGTGTGGCATCATGCCGCTGTTGCCACGTGCGGTGATTGCTGAATTGCCGTTGACCGCAGTTGATCTGGCATTGGACGATCATGCAACTCGGCAGTTGTCGATCGAATTATCGTTGACAAAGATCAGTCCGGCGGAACTGCGTGCATCAGTCATCCGGGGACTCGACTATTTGTCGGCCAGCGGATTCAAATTTACGCAGGTCACGGCGTTGGAATCGAATGCACCCGACGGAAGCCTGATATCGCGTTTGATTACACTTAGCGCTGCAACGACGGCGGAAAGGCCATTGCCGCCCGGCACGCTGACTATTAAGCCAGCAATGGTGGTCGGCAACGAATGCGTGCTTCACATCTCGCAGAACAATGCAACAATCAGGACAGTCTCGATTGTTGAGACCACGAATGTCCTTGATCGCATCGTCACGGTCTGCCAGTCCCGTGAAACCTGCGGGAAATTGATGGAAGCGTTTTCAGTCACACTGGAACTGGCGGAAGCCGTCAGTAAGTCATTGCGGCGGCGCAGAACAGTCGATGTGCATTTCGATTCGGGCAGCGAAAAAGGCGTCTTTAAAAGTCAGATGACGGCCATGGGCTGCGGCATCCTGACATTCATGATGCTGGGCATGGTGGCCTATCTGATTGTGGCGCAACTGGTGCCGCTGCCTGACACCGTTCTGCACATTCTCCGCATCCTGTGGATCACGCCCCTGGTCCTGTTCCTGATCGCCCAGGTTCTGCTGCCGCTGGCGCGTGATCGTGGTAGTCGCGAATAGACGTCAGGTCTGGGACCTGAATGCTTCTCATCCAGCACGCAGAGTCACGTGACAAGCAAACGACTGCGCTCACTCGGCAGCGGCAGAAGCCTCATCATTGTCGAGAACCGTGCTACCGCCGCTCGTATTTATCGGCTTGTCCGCGGATGGCCCTTTCCATGTGGGTCGCTTGGATGCCGCTTGCCGTCGCCGAGCATCTTCAAGGATCGCGGTGATATCGCCGCCAAACTTTTCCGCGAGTCGTTCGCGTGTTCTATGAATATCTTCAATCGTAGAATCAATGTCAGCTTTCTGGATCATCCTCAACCATCTCCTCTGGTGTGCAAATGATTGGTATCGGAACGCCAAGATCATTCAATACCCTGTGAATCCTCGGAAGAATTTTAGCATTGGCAATATGCCGACAGTTCCAAGTCAACAGATAGTCTAGCCGATGGTGAACTGTCATCGCGATGTGAAGGGCGTCAAAAAGTGCCTTCGGAGGCAGAATTGCACGAGCCATAATCTCATTCGCGATTTCCCCAACCCCTGGATCAGCCGACAGTAGCGGAATACCGTTAAGCAGTTCGAGACGCTCGGCGGCACGGTCGGGGTCACCGTCTGCGGCTTCATCAATCACGTACTGAGACGTTACAAGTTCATAGTTGGGTCGTTCGTCGTTCCACCATTTGTGGGTCAAGTCGCGTGCTTGCGGCACCCGACTGCGCCGTATTGTGAGCGCAGCCTATGCATTCAGCACCAACGATTGCCAGAATGATCAGCATTCGCTCCATAATCCCTGTCTCCCACATCGAAATCCTTCAAGATGATGGCGTTTCGGTAGAGCAACCGCAATACGACTTTGACTCCAAGCACAATCGCTGTCGATGAGGCGAAGATCGATCGTGCGCATTCGCAAATCCGAGATACCTCTGAATTACACGCGATGTGGGTATCATGATATCAAAATGCCGGAAGGGCGTTCATCTGAAAAACCTCGTCGTTCGGCCACGAGGTTTACACCGCGTGCGGTTGAGGATGGCAAATTCGTTTAACCGCGTGGGCAACGCCCCGCGCTTC
>CAZFDW010000216.1:0-4979 GCA_964517865.1 uncultured Chitinophaga sp. | reverse complement strand
AATTTCGAATAGAACAATCGCGGCCCGATGGGCACGCGGTTAAACGAGCCAATCCTAACCGCATGCGCTATAGTCGGTCAGGACTTGTCCAGAATCGCTAACGCGATTGGCCCCGACGATCCATTCTATCGCTTCACCAGCGTCTTCAACGCGAACTCAATCGCATTCATCAGCGCCGTGATATCATCAACCGAGTTGTAAGCCGCAAAGCTGACGCGCGTTGTCGCGGAAACACCCAAGTGCGTATGGAGTGGCATCGTGCAGTGATGCCCATGCCGGGCAAACACGTCCTGCTGGTCGAGAATTGCAGCCAGATCTTCCGGATGAATGCCGTCAATGCGAAACGTGATGATGCCGCCACGATGTGCCACATCAGGGCCATAGATCGTGATGCCGGGGACGGTCTGCAGGCGTTCCATTGTCTCCTTCGTCAGTAGTTGTTCGTGCTGATGAATGGACGCAAGCCCGGTCCGCTGCACCCATTCCGCCGCCGTTCCCAAGGCGATGACCTGCACGATCGGCATAGTACCTGCTTCAAATTTCGCAGGGGCTGCTGACCATGTGGACTCTTTGATGCGGACCTCGGAAATCATGTGCCCGCCAAAAATGATCGGGTCCATTTCTTCCAGGCGTTCGGGCTTTCCATACAGAATGCCGACGCCGGTGGGACCGTACATTTTGTGGCCACTGAAGGCCAAAAAGTCCACATCGTCCGCGATCACATCCGTCGGCAGGTGCGGCACGCTTTGAGCCCCATCCACGACGACGCAGGCTCCAACCTCGCGTGCTCGACGTACTAATTCACGAATCGGATTGACTGTCCCCAGCATATTCGACATGCCTGTGATCGCCAAGACGCGAGTGCGCCTCGTCAACACCGAATCCAGTTGATCCATGTCCAGCCGACCGTCGGACGTCAGCGGAATCAGCTTCAACGTTGCGCCGCGCTCTTTGGCCAGCTGCTGCCACGGAACAAAGTTCGCATGGTGCTCCATGACGGACGTCAGGATCTCGTCGCCTGCTTGAACATGTCTGCGGCCCCAGCCGGACGCAATCATGTTCAGGCCAATCGTCGTGCCCGGCGTAAAGATAATGCTGTTCACTGATGGAGAGTTCAGGAACTTAGCAATCGTCGCTCGCGCCCCTTCGAATTCCTCATCGATCCTCTGGCCGAACTGATACGTGCCGCGATGGGCATTCGCGAAATATTGTTCTTCGACTTCGCGTTCTTTATCGATCACGCACTGCGGTTTCTGCGCCGACGCTCCGCTGTCCAGAAAAATCGGTCGTGAACCGCTGGGTAGCGTCTGACACAACACGGGAAACTGGCGGCGGATGTCGTCGGCATTGAGGACATCGATACTTCTCGGATCGAGTTGGGGTTGTCCGTCCGGCGAGCCGGGCGACGTCACCTCTCGGACCGAACGCGCCTTGCCGTTCACTCGATTCACTGAATCGGACTCACCGCCGCCACTCTTCACAAGATGCATGCGGGCCAGTTTCAGGACTCGATCTACCATGCCTCGCAATCCGTTGCGGCGCTGCGGTGTGATGTGCTGTTGCAGGTTGAGCCGATGGAAGACGGCATCGATGTCGTATTCCAGAATCTCACGGGCTGTTTTGCCGTTGTAGGATGCCTCCAGGATCGCAATCAGCCCGCGAACAATATTCGAATCGCTGTCAGCGACGATATCAAATCTCGCTGAATCGTCGTCACCGTCAATGTTAGTGATCAGCCACACCTGGCTCTGACAGCCATGCACTTTGTTTTCATCTGTCCGCGCATCGACCGGAAGCTCCGGCAACCCATCGCCCAGCTCGAGCAGATAGAGCGACTGGTCCTGCCGATCCAGGTCAGCGAATTCTTCAAAGATTTCTTCGAGTGTCAGGATCATTGGACGTGTGGCGAAACAAAGTATGAGTCAGAGCTTCACAGGATCTCCAGGAGCGGTCCTGACGGTGATTTGATCAGTTCCTTGAACACCTGCATGGCCACGTTCTGGCAGACATTGCGAAGTGCATCGCGGGATGGATTCTCTTCCGTCAGCATTTCCATGATCTTGCCTTGGTCGCAGTATTCGCGAATGCAGCCATTCATCGGGATTTCGCCAAGGAACGGAACTTTCAGCTCCTGAGCCACCTTCTGAGCACCGCCGCGACCAAAGATGTCCCCTGACATGTTTTCCACGAATCCAAGGATCGGCACGTTGACCTTTTGATACATATCCACGGCTTTGATCGCATCCAGCAGAGCGACCTGCTGCGGCGTGCAGACCACGACTGCTCCGGCCAGACTAACCTGTTGAGCCAGCGTCAGTGCGACGTCACCGGTGCCAGGCGGAAGATCGATGATCAGGTAATCCAGTTCGCCCCACTGCGTGTCTTTCAGGAATTGAGTCAATGCCTTGTGAAGCATCGGTCCGCGCCAGACGACCGACTGTCCCTGTTCGATAAAGAAACCCATGGACATCAGTTTCACACCGCCGACATCGATCGGCTCCATGCGCATGACGCGATTACCCTGCTCGTCCTTCATCTCAGTCGCTGCCGGTTGCCCTTTGGCGTTCATCATGTGAGGAATACTTGGGCCATAAACGTCAGCATCCATCAAGCCCACGCGGCAACCCATCGAATGCAGTCCGCAGGCCAGCGCGGCGGCCACAGTGCTTTTGCCAACGCCGCCTTTGCCACTGCCAACAGCAATGATGTTATGCACGTTGAGACCAATTCGGCCGCCTGCGTCTTTGCCGCGAACGGTCGAATGCATTTCAATCCGAGGTTCCAATTCTGCCGCTGCAAATTTGATCCGCTGACGGATGAGGTCTTCCAGTTTCTTCGACGCTGGATACGCCGGCGTTGGCAGTTCGATACGAACTCGCGCGTCATTACCGTTGACGAACGTATCGCGAACCATGCGGAGGTCGCCAAGCGGCTTTTCCGTGCAGGGTTCAATGACGTTGGAAACCAGAAATTTGAGTTGTTCGGCGGTTGGCATGGAGATGGACTGAGTAGATTCTGCGGAGATAATGTACGAAACAGCAACCCCTTTTTGGGGCCATATTCCTCCATCGTACGTCGTGAGAACGTCAGTTCAACCGTCGCGAGAACTCAAGTTCCATTGATTCGCAGAAACAACTCAAACCTCACCGGGAGTCTCACTGAGCAGGGCAATTTATACTCCGCGCCGCCGGAAACGAGTCCAGCGAGCGGAGCGGCGTGAGCCCTCCGGTACCTCGTTTTTGTACCGGCAAGCTGACGCATGCCGCTCGCCAATTGTCTCACTCTTGACCGCGCGGAGTATACGCAGCTGGTCTGCCGATGTCCGCTACGCAGGGCGCACGAACCTTAAACGATCACCTTCAAGCGTTTTTACAACGTCCAGTGTGCGATTCGTAATGCGTTTGGCTGTCTCCAGCCCCACCAGCAACAGGGATTGACCGCTTCGAGCGAAGACGACGTCACCCTTCTGCTCGGTATCCGGGCGGAACTGGACGTGTCCATCTTCCACCGTGATGCGAACTGCGACACCTTCCGGCTGACGCTTCAGCTTCCGCTTCAGACGTGACAATGCCGTTTCTGTGACCTTAACCATATGCCCCCCCAATCATCAGGACTTACCAGAACCGTTCGGTGTTGCACGGAGCGTGCTTTTCCCGAGACCTGATTCTAACACATCACACCCCTAAAGCGAATCCAATAGCGCAGATCGGCGCCCAGTGGATGAGCCGGATGGCTTTGCTTCGTCCCGATCACGTGCTTCATTCACGGTCATCGATCGCCCGCCAAGCGAGTTGCCGTTCAGCCGGGCAATCGCTTCTTCAGCGTCTTCCATGCCGGGCATGTTAACAAACGCAAACCCGCGCGGTGAACCTGAACCACGCTCGGTCATCACGCGCACCGTTGTCACTCGACCATAGCGTTCAAACACATTTCGCACCTCAGACTCCGTGGTCTGGAAGGAAAGGTTACCGACAAAAATTGTAGTCATTCCATACTTCTTGCCCAGTGCAGGCATTACGACAAGTCAGAGAAGGTCGCAACAGATTGCAACCACACATCGGGCCTCACACAGGTGAAACGCCGAACCGGAACACTCCGGAGAAACGCCGCGCAGACGGCGACTGACTTGCAGCGATGTCATTCGAGCCGCACATTTCGACGGCTGTCATGCTGCGTAAAGGTCTTCATTGCGAATGACCGGCGAAGCAAAAAAATCTGACTGCTTTCCAGAGATTCTCAAGCCGGTCAATGGTGATCGCTGTAACAGACAGTGTCACTCGGGAGGCTCTGAACGTCAGGCAACTGACGAATCGACAGGCGTTCTTGAAAATACGCCCAACAGGCAGAATGGTCGCCGAACCCAAGCAGAGAATAGTCAGCTCATCGTTCGACCACAACAGTATAGGTGTTATCGACGAAAATTGTGAGTAGAATTTCCTGATACTTCTGTCATACTTCTGTCACAAGCTGCAACAACCGTCACAGTCAGTGTTTACGACACCAGTATCTGCGGCCGATCGAGCGCTCACGCCCGATTTTTTACTTGTAATGTTCGTGTCTGAATGCCGAGCAGGCCGATGATGAATGCCTCAATCGCAGATTGATGGTCTATGCATTGCGGTAGCTTTGCAAACTCCTGGCTGGTGATGATCAATGACAGCGCTCAATCGACGACAAAAACTGGAAGCCATGCTGGCAGCATCACCAGATGACGGAATGTTGCGCTACATGCTGGCGCTGGAACTGGACAAAGAATTCGAATATGAACGCAGCCTGGAACTATTTCGCAGTTTGATGAGCGACTCGCCGCCGTACGTCCCGGCATTTCTCATGGCTGGCCAATTATTAACCAGGCTGGAACGCACGAATGACGCCAAATCAACATATCAGACCGGCATCAACGAAGCGCAAAAACAGAAGAACGATCACGCTGCTGGCGAAATGACAAGTTTCCTGCAGGCTCTGGATTAGTGGTCGTG
>CAZFDW010000215.1:0-10445 GCA_964517865.1 uncultured Chitinophaga sp. | reverse complement strand
AGTGGCTTGTTGCCCGGGTCAACGAGGTATTGAGGGACGCCAGACAGGTCAAAGACGCGAGTATTCTGAGCATCCACGCCGGCGCAATGGTACAGCGTGGCAAAGACCTCCTGAAACGTGACCGGGCGAAGTTGCGGCTGTTCGCCGTAGCGATTGGTGGAACCGATCGCCTGACCAGTCCGCATGCCGCCTCCCGCCAGCACAGCCGTGTTGGCCTGCGGCCAGTGGTCACGACTGTTGTTGCCGTTGATCTTCGGAGTCCGACCGAACTCGCCCCAGACCACGACTGACACATCCTGATCCAGACCACGCTCGTGCAAGTCGGTCACAAGTGCCGCCAGGCCCTGATCCAGCCGTGGACATTCTTCACGACACTTCGGATAATTCATGCCGTCCCCACCATGCCAGTCCCAGCGACTGAAGTTCAATGACACGAATCGCGCTCCTGCTTCGACAAGGCGTCGCGCCAGACAAAAGTTTTCTACCATCGGTGGCGCTCCATCGCGTTGAAATGCTTCGCTGCTTTGGCCATAACGTGCCACGATACGCGGATCTTCTTTGGAGAGATCCAGAGCATCGATCAGACGCGACGTGGTCAGAATCCCCATCGCCTGTTGAGTGTAGACATCCAGACTGTCCATCTGCCCACGTTGATCGGCGTCCCTTCGAAAACGATCCAGCGACTTCATCAGACTGGTGCGATCCTGGAGCTTCTCGAGCGTGATGCCATTTAAAGTCATATTCTCTGGTCGACTACGAGCTTCCCGACCAATGAGGTTAAACGGAGCATGCGCCACACCAAGGAAGCCGCCGTCGCCCGGTTCGCCCCACGTGCGGTTGCCGGTTTGATACATCAGGGCAACATTTGCGGGGATCGCGGGAGTGACCTGCCCCTGCATCTTCGAAATCCATGCACCCCCGGAGGGCCAGCCGCCGGGTGGTTGACGAGTCCCTTTGCGACGTCCGGTCATACATTGGTAGGCATCGTGCGCACCGTCGGAATCCGACAGCGACCGGACAAGCACAAACTTGTCCATCAACTCAGCCATGCGAGGAAACATCTCACTGACGAAGATCCCCGGGACTTTCGTAGCAATCGCCGAAAATTCACCACGGATTTCCGCTGGCGCATCGGGCTTCGGGTCCCACATATCCAGATGTGGCGGCCCGCCCGGCAGATAGATATTGATGATCGCCTTGTGTGACCGCTCCGCGTTCGTCTCAGACTCCGCCTGCAGCGTCTGCCTGAGACTGATTCCGCCGAGTGCCATGCCGCCAATTGTCAGAAAATCCCGACGGGAGACACCATCGCAGAATCTCCGGCGGGAGGCATTCCTGCGTCCAAAAATTGTCAGCATGCGGGACTCCCAGGTAGACGAGAAAAGGCGGGGGAAGAAGAAATGTGGTGGGATGGCATGCGACGCAGATGGACATCATCCCAGGCGATCGCATGCTGGTGAATGTGAGCAGCTTAGCGAGATCGGCCGACCACGGTCAAGATTTGCGGAAAATACGGCGACAAACTATGACGATCGCCGGCCGCCAGGACACCGTCCCGTGGTGCTGCATCCAACGCCCGGAATCACCGTGAATTTTTTTTCGTGCGGATGAGCGAGAGGATTTGTTGTCGCCGGAGTCGTGAGACTTGCTCAGGCTACGAGCCGCTGATACGCTGACCGTGATGGCACTTACCAACATACCCATCGACATCACGGAAGTTGCCGACGAGATTGCGTCCGGTGACAAGCTGTTGAGCGTGTACGACCTGCAGGAATTGAAGGTAGTCGCGCCTTTTGACGGCATGAAACCGGGTCCTGAGAACTTCCCGGGATCCATGATCCTTCGTCGATGTCGGAAAGGTCGGGTGCTCTGTCGCCAGGGCGAAGCAGGCGCGACGGCATTTCAGATTCTGACGCGAGGCGATGCATGCAAAGTGCTGCAGGCCCTGCTCCGGGGATTGTCAGCGGAAGAAGCGGCTTTCGAGGAAGCTCTCAAAGCGATGTCTGCTGACCGGATGACGCAGATTGAGCAGTTACAGAGGCGGCGCGACGCGCTGCGGTCAGGCAATATCGGCCGTCGACAGGCGCTTGAACGAGAAATCGAACGACTCAGCCAGACCCTGCAATTGCCCGCCAACAAGCCAGGTGCGTCACCTCGCGAAGTGGTGCATGCCAGGCTTCTTATTTCAACCGGCAACAAACGCAGGGGACTGCTGCATCGGCTGATGGACAAGCTGCGTGGACGCATTCGTAATCGATCCGGGACTGCTGAACTTCCGGAGTATATTCCGAATGACGGACCACAGGATCTCAACATGAACACGCTGAGTGCGCCCATGTACGAGGGCGATCTGTTTGGTGAAATGAGTTGCATGAATCTCGCACCGCGGTCGGCGACAGTCATCGCCACGGAAGGTCTCGCAGATGATCCGGTCTATATGATCGAAATGGTGCGGAATGCTTTGGATGCTTTGCGTGGAAACGCCGAATATCGGAAGCGTATGGATCAGACGTATCGAACGCGGGTGATGGAGACGCAGGTGCGAAGTCTGCCACTGTTTCGCATACTGACGGACGACGAATACACATGGCTGGCCGACAAACTGGAGCTTGTTGAGTTTGAAGCGGGCGATGTGATCTTCGACCAACATGATTCGACAGTCGATTGTTGTTATGTCGTCCGTACCGGTGTTGTCAAAGTTTCTCAGAATCTGGGGTGCCTGCTTGGGGACAGCGATCTGCACGATCTTCCGGTCCTGTGTCGCGAACTGTCGGCCTGCAGTACAGGCACCGCAGCGGCCATGAAGTTCTGGAATGAACTGTCCATGGAATCGCGGACAATGATCGGCCAGCTTGCGAAGTCGGACTCTGCTGCTGACGAACAGCAGAAACAGACGTTGCGACGAGCCATCAACAAATGGATGCAGGCGTCAAAAATTCACATCACAATGGGGCAGACGACCGATGAACTGATCGTGAATTCCAACCTTTCGCAGTTTGCAACGCTGTTTGAAGATTTCCAGCAGAAGACCAGCGAGTGGTGGGAACTTGAGGTCAGGATTTTCAATCGCGTCCTGCTGGAGAGCTTGTGTCCGAATGGTGTTCGCAAACGAGCGGCGGTTCTGAATAACCGGCGGACGCTCTCGTATGCCAGCCGCGGCGAAATTATTGGTGAGATTGCCGTACTCTGCAATGAGGATCGAAGTGCCACATGTCTGGCCTTTACCCATCCTGCTTCAGGTCAGACGGCGGCCACTCAGGCCAACCTGATTCCGCAGCGAGTGGAGGCCGTGCGAATTGGTGCCGATGTGCTGCAGGAACTGCGTACCCGATCAAAACAATTCACGCTGATCGTCGATGAGATCATCGCGTCACGGCGTTTGAGAGATCAAATTGCGGAAAAATCGATCGCCAACGTCAAGGCCGGAAGTCAGACAAAGGAATTTGATGTCCTGGGACTGGCATGGGGCCAGTCATTGATGGTAATTGATCTGGATCGCTGCACTCGGTGTCAGGAGTGCGTGAAGGCCTGTGTCGATGCTCATGACGATGGCAGAACGCGATTGTATCTTGACGGTCCTCGGTTTCAGAATAAGTACCTCATCCCTGTCACCTGTCGCAAGTGCCTGGATCCGGTCTGCATGATTGGTTGTCCGGTCGGGGCCATCAATCGAGGAAGTACCGGTGAGATTCAGATTGCAGACCACTGCATCGGTTGCAGCAAGTGTGCGGACCAGTGCCCGTATGGCTCCATTCAGATGGATCTGCTGGACACTGCCCAGGAACTCAGCCCCGATCTGCAGGACCTGCTGGGGCCCGGATATGTCCTGCGTACCGTTCAGGAGAAGGCCGTTGTCTGTGATCAGTGCAGCTCGACTCCCAGCGGGCAACCATCCTGCGTCTATGCCTGTCCTCATGATGCTGCAATTCGCGTTGAGGGTTTGTTGCATTTCAATCCGTAGTTTTGAAAAAGGGGTCAGGAACGAATAGTGCGGAGCACCCTTCGGGCCATTTGGCGATTGGTTCCTGAGCTTTAAAAAAGGGGTCAGGAACCAATAGTGCGGAGCACCCGTCGGGCCATTTGGCTATTGGTTCCTGACCCCTTTTTTAAAGCCCCGTCCTGGTAAACGAGAAGGAATACTCTGGTGCTGATTGATCGTTCCCATTTGTCATGGGCGCTGTTTTCGGGAATCAGTTTGATTGCCGGTGCAGTGTCGTACGTGGCGTATGCCTGGAACAGCCCGCACGGACCATCGGGTGGATCTGCCATGGGTCTGCTCTTCGGCGTCATCGGCACATTGATGATGCTTTTTGCCGGCTTGCTGGCGGCACGGAAACCATTGCGGATCAGGCGTATCGGCAGTGCACAATTCTGGCTGAAAGGGCATCTGTGGCTTGGTACGCTGTGCATTCCGTTCATACTATTTCATGCTGGATTCGGCTGGGGAGGACTCCTCGAACAGATCATGTGGTATACGCTCGCGATCGTCGCCGTATCTGGTTTCTTCGGACTTGCGATCCAGCAGTTCCTGCCGCGTCTGCTGTGGAATCGAACGCCGCTGGAAACCTTTGAAGCGCAAACTCCCTACCAGTGCGATCGCATGACCTTTATTGCGGACCTTCGCATTGCCGGTTTGTGTGAATCTCCACTGGAAGTTCCACTCGGTCATTTCGGAGGACATTTTTCCCGGCTTCTCGCTGGTCACAATTCCATCGTGAATGGTCCCGGAACGAGAAGCGAACAGAACTCAAGAAAGCTGCTTTTGCTGCAGCATGTCTCGCCACCCGAAGTCCGGGATTTTTTCTGGGCGATGGCGAAGTACGCCAAAAGTGAGGCGAAGGTCATTCGATTCGAGGGCGATTTTCCGGAACTATTGGCAACAACCTACGCCGGACTGAAAGAAACGATAGTCCAGACGGCACCTCAAACAGGGGAACCGAAGAGTGTGCAACACTCCCCCGCAGCGTCGCCCGACGAACTCAAGCCAGTCGCGACTCCTGAATCGGACAAATCAAAAGCACCCACTGTCTCGGGTGCAGCACGCAAAATATCCCAGTCCGAATTGAGCGAGAAGAACGCAAAGGCAACCGCTGCTGAGCCTCCCAAACTTTCACCTATGGAAATGATGCGAAAAAAGGCGGCGGATAAGGCGAAGGCAAGTGCTGAGGCATCCGTTAGCGAAACTCCAGTTCCGACAACCAATGCTGAGGAGACGGCGGCGGCAAGTCCACATACGCAAGCGGCCGAGGCTGAACCTCCCAAGCTTTCACCGCTCGAGATGATGAGGAAGAAGGCGGCCGAAAAGGCGAGGGCGACTGGTGAGGAAGCAGGCAGTCAATCTTCGAATTCTGCCACCAGTGCCGCAAAGACAGTGGCCGTAAAACCGGAAGCGCCATCTTCCGGGCACCCGAAGACTTTGTCGCCGAAATTATCCGCGGTGAAGGACACGCCTGCAGCTCAACCTGCGACGGCAAATAGCCCAGCCGCGACGTTGTCGAAATCCCTGCAGCCAACCGTTTTGGAAAAGACACTTCTCCGGGATGTCTATCTGGACCATGTGCGCCCATTCCTTTCAGAAAACCGATCGCGCCGGTCTGTATTGAAATCACCGTTGGCTTCGGCAGTAGAAGCCCGACGATTGTTTCATCAGCACGAAACCGCATTACCGGCGACGCTGCATCCTGTCCTGGAAGAGCTGGAAGAGTTCTGCGAAGTCCGTCGACAAATTGAACTTCAGCGACAGATTCTGCGATGGATGCATTGGTGGCTGTTAGTTCATGTTCCCGCAGCGGCAGTTCTGCTTGTCTTCCTCATGGCTCATATTGTGATGGCACTTCGAGTTATTCCCTTCACCAATTGAGACCCGACAAACCTTAACATCCCGGCGTCACTGCCCTTTCTCTGCCTGATTTTACTATAGATACCATGCATTCAGATGGAACGTTCTCAACTTAGCCGCGAATTTTCAGCTCGCGTTCAAACCAACTTTCATAAACGGGGTGATCCGTTTCGCTTCTGGATGTGGATGGTTTCTGTGTGCGTGGGTTGCATCGCCTGCTCATGGCTCCTGTGGAACAGCGTCTTTGGCAGCCCGGAAATCTACAACGCCGGCAGCCTGTCAACCCCGCATCAGATGTTTGAGAATCGATGCGAAGCGTGCCACGTCCGGTTCTCAGGCCCGATGGACCGCATCCTGTCCTTCGGTCGTGATACGAAGGCCACTTCCGCTCCTGACGAAAAATGCCTCGTCTGCCACGACGGGGCTGGACACTTTTTTTCCGGTGATCCGGATCTCAGTTACCACGATCGACATCAGCAGACGAATCTTGTGGTCGGACATGAACGGCATTGCGCCGAATGTCACCGAGAACATGACGGAAAGCAGGATCTCAAACGTATTTCCAGCGAATTCTGTATTGGATGCCACAGCAACCTGCATGAGCGTGCTGGCACTTCAGAAAAAATCGATTCCCTGACCTTTCAACATTCGGGCGCAACAAGCATCCGAGACTTTGCAGATCATCCGGAGTTCCTTCTGCATGAGCTTGCCAGCGGAAAAGGCAAGGACGCAGTATTGCCAAAATCACACGGCGCACATCTGGTCGTCGCCGATTTTCTAAGACAGGGAGAGAATGAAGCTCGCTGGCAGGATCAGGCGACGATCCGATTTAACCACGCAAAGCACCTTAAGCCGAAGGATTCCCGAGGGCTTCCGGACGCACATGGCGAATTTCACGACCTCAGCAATGACTGCAGCAGTTGTCACAAGCCTGATGCCGAGCGGAGTTACATGGAGCCCGTAAATTTTGAGATGCATTGCAGCTCCTGTCATCCATTGGTGTTCGATGCGGAACGCGTGCGAAAGAAGGATGGCAGTCTCTTCAAGATCGATTGGAACAGTACCGGTGTCGGTGAAGCACAGCTCCGCAATGAGCAGGATCCCGGGGATATTCACGATATCAGCGAATTGAAGGGCAAGGATTCACCGTTTGAGCTCCTGGTTGTCCCCCATGAAAGTCCTGAACAGGTGCGAGGTTTCCTGACGGACATGTACGCGAAAAGTCTGCTGCAAAACATCAAATTGTCGCAACCGGAATTCAAGCCGAACGCGATCGTTCGGCCGCTGCCAGGGGAATCGAAGCCTGAGTTACTATCACCGGTGATCGAGCCCGATCACCTCATTCGGGCGGACCGTCAGGTGGCGCTGGCAGAATCTCTCGTTCGTTCCGCGACGTTCACGAAGTCTCCAGAGGAAGAAATCCCGGATCTGTTTCGCACATTGCACTGGCTGAAAAGCTCGGGAGGATGCGGATTCTGTCACGAAAGCAGCGATGATTCCAATGGTAACTGGACAATCACGAAACCCAACATCCCGGACCGATGGTTTCGCCACGCGAAGTTCCATCACGATGCGCATCGCATGCTCAAGTGCGTTGAATGTCATTCTATCTCAGGAAGTTCCGCTGATATTCTGAAAGGCGACGTTGCGTCACCCGACATATACAAGAGTTCGAGTACCGGAGACATTTTAATACCGAAAATTGCGATTTGTAAAAATTGCCATAGTACCGCGCCAGCTGAGGGGAATGGTATCCATGGCGCTCGGACAGACTGTCTGGAATGTCATGCGTACCACCAACGCGACTTTGAAAAACAGGGAACTCAGGACCTGCGGGAATTCCTGAACATCACTTCCGAGTCGAAATCCGGAGATTGAATGCTGAGTTGGAGGAATCGTGAAATGCCCAGTGCCCTGCCTCGCCGAATCGCCGTGCCATGCCGTTCTTTACGGATCGCTGTTGCCATGGTTTTGCTGCTGGCGCTGCGAATCACAAGCGTTCATGCTGGCGACGATTTGACGATCGGTGAGCCGTTTTTGATACCGGCCATCGAAGGCGGGGCATTGAATCTGGTGGGCACAAATTCATGTGCTGCCGGCAGTTGCCACGGCGGAGCGCGAATTTCGGAAGGCCGGAGCTTTGCCGCCTACCAGATCTGGATGCGAAAGGATCCGCATTCAACGGCGTATGCGGTCCTGAGCAACGAACGGTCGAGCCGCATGATGGCGCTGCTGTATCCGAAGGATAATGGACCCGCACCGCATGCCACCAAAGAGGCTCGCTGTCTGAATTGCCATGTCACGACCGAGAAATCCGGAGATCTTCAGCTGCTGCCGGCCTCCCATGCGGCAGCAGACGGCGTTGGTTGCGAATCATGTCACGGCCCGGCAAAACAATGGCTGGGAATTCACAGTACGATCGAATGGCAAGGGCTGAGTCCCGGGGCAAAGTCGTCACTAGGATTCGTGGATACGACGGCGGACCTCGCCGGACGTGCTCAGCTTTGCGCAAACTGTCACGTCGGTAGCCCGGGCAGAGATGTCAACCATGACTTAATAGCGGCCGGACATCCGCGTCTGAATTTCGAGTTCAGTGCGTTTCATGCCAACCTGCCGAAGCATTGGGATGCACAAAGTCATCGAGCGGCACAAATGGAAGACGTGGAAAAAGACCCGGCCTTTGAGGCCAGAGCGTGGCTCACCGGTCAACTTGTGACGGCTCAGACTTCGCTGCGATTGCTCCAGTATCGGACTGAAGAACGACAACCATGGCCAGAGTTGTCTGAGTACGCCTGCTTTAGTTGTCATCATGACCTGAAGGAGAACAGCTGGTATCAGTCAAGAGGCAGATTGACGGGACGATTTGCCTGGGGGACCTGGAACTACGGCTCGTTTCCCGCCCTCACTGCAGACGACGAGACAAGCCGACAATTTGACAGTCTCAAACATCTGATGGAAAAATCGTTTCCGACACGGGAAGCCGTTCGTCAGCAGGCCGGCGATTTGGATCTGGTGCTGGAAAGGCTGATCAGTCAGGAATCCTCCCGCGATTATTCAACACATGGTCTGGATCAACTAGCGCTGAAGATGATAGTTCACAGCGCAAAGGGCGATCTTCCGGCTGAAAGCTGGGATCAAACAGCGCAGTTGTATCTGGCGGCCGTGGCAATCTCATTGGCTCGTGAGAAAACGGCTGCTGGAGATCCTGACAATTTGACCATCCAAAATGATCTTGAAGCGATTCGCCAGGAATTGCTCTTCGAAAAAAACGTTGACAGTCCGCGGCAATATTCAGGTAGTCAAATCGAAGTCATCCTGAAAAAATTGCACGGAATTCAGGAGACTCTCACGACGGCAGACCCTGTCAATCGCTGATCGTGTGAGTATTGTGAGCGTACGTATGACTGGAAATCTCCTCATGCTTCGTTTCGTGTGTGCCACCGTCGCCGCCAACGTCGTTCTGGCCAGCGCCGTCGCAGCTCAAAGTCCTGTTACGAAGTGCGAAGCTTTGCCGCAATCAGAGAGTGCCGCTTCAGACCGAACATTTCTTGGGCTCAAGGACTGTTACAATTGCCACACGAACGGGTTCCCCAAAGACGGTTTTGGTGATCGATTCGGGATCATGGCAAATGACAGTTGGATCCTCGCGAACGAAGTCAAGACCTGGGGGGAAACAGACAAACATGCTCAAGCCTACACTTCACTGCTCAGCGCGACGGGAACGAAGATCGGCAAGGTGTTGGGTGTTGAGGGCGGTATTCACCGCGACAAACGCTGTCTGGCTTGCCACACCGGATTTCCAATTGGCGATATGGAAACAGTGGACGGGCAAATCCATGGACTGGTCGATGAGAACAAGTACAAGGAAGACATGCGATTGACAACGGGTGTCAGTTGCGAGAGTTGCCACGGACAGGCTGGTGGCACCCAGGGCTGGCTCGCAGCTCATACCAGCAAAGAATCGTGGAGGTTCCTGGCGGCCGAAAAGAAATGCGAGAAAGGATTTTACGATGTGCGTTCAGTAATTTCACGAACGCGACTCTGCCTGTCCTGTCATCTGGGCAGTGCCGCGCAAGGACGGGTGTTGACGCATGAAATGTACGCCGCCGGACATCCTCCACTGCCCGCATTCGAAATCGAAACATTTGAAAGTCAGATGCCACGACACTGGCGTCACCTCAGTGAGAAGGCGGAACTGCATACGGAGTTTCTGGAAAAGACCGGAAGCAAAGCCAGCTCTGATGAACTGCATCGTACGAAATCACTTCTCGTCGGTGCCCTTATTTCCAGAAGCGAGTCGTTGCGGCTGACTGCGGATCTGGCGGAAGGTGCTGTTTCGGAACAGATTCCGAAACCCCAATGGCCCGACTTTGCACAGTTTGACTGCTATGCGTGCCATCATGATCTGAAAACTGAAAGCTGGCGGCAGATCGCCCAGCATTCCGGCAGTCCTGGCCGTCCCGTATTGCTTCCCTGGCCGGAGACACTGGCACAACTGGCGGCCGTCCGGATCCCCGATTCAGACGAAGCTGATC
The DNA here is from genome assembly GCA_964517865.1 of uncultured Chitinophaga sp. Taxonomy (GTDB): domain Bacteria; phylum Planctomycetota; class Planctomycetia; order Planctomycetales; family Planctomycetaceae; genus SXXK01. Next base: position 71 of record CAZFDW010000215.1, on the reverse strand, counting down.
GGGACTCTGCCGCAGTCCGATCGGCGACGTTGATGTCGCCGTTCGGGGATCGTGACAAGTTGATCAAAGCC
>CAZFDW010000214.1:0-10469 GCA_964517865.1 uncultured Chitinophaga sp. | reverse complement strand
TTGCAACTGTCTGATTTGCTTCTTCTTTCCGACCCTTTCATTCTGCTTTCAAGGACACATTTCAATGGCAAAGCAACCCATTCACAGCATCCGATTTGGCTACATCAAAGTGAACATCTGGTTCAACCAAACCAAATCCGGCGACCGCCACAACGTCACGGTGACCCGCTTGTACCGCGACGGCGACCCGCTTGTACCGCGACGGCGACCTCTGGCGCGAATCCCAGCACTTCGGCCGCGATGACCTGCTGTTACTGGCCAAGGCCTTGGACCAGGCACACACATGGATCATGTTGCAAGGGGCCGTCGGCGAATCGGCGTGACGATCACTCCCATAAGTATCTCATGATCGGTTATCGTGGGGCCAATTTGCGAGCCGTTCTCCAATGCCTGCCGGACAGGTATTTCGGATCTGACCGCGTCGGAATGTCGTCAAATTCCGACGGCCCCGGATATTCCCTTGTATTCGTTCCCGGCTGGAAGTTCGTTACTGGACACGACTCCGGTAAAGGATCAACATGGGCGTTCGTGAGTGCTTCACTGATTGCGGAGCTGGTGCGGATCCACAGAATGAGAATGATCGACGATGACGACTGGGACAAACTTCTGGACCGGATTGAGGAAGGAAATCTGCTTCCGATCGTCGGTTGGGGCGTCACGACGTTCGGCGAGAACGATGAGTTGCTCGGCCCGTGGCTGGCAGGAGAATTGGCGAAGAAACTCAGGGTCAACCTCGAAGGGCCTCCGCACGAATTCACGCTGAGTGATGTGATCACCCGGTATCTGATGGCCGGCAACGAGCGGGACGATGTCTACGGTGCAGTGCATAAGATTCTGAAGGACGCACGACTATCTCCCGGAGAAACGCTGAAGCAATTTGCTTCCGTCACCGGTCTGAAGCTGCTGCTTTCGATGACTCCTGATTCACTCCTGAAACAGGCCACCGACTCGGTGCGGCATGGAGGACAGGATGCCACGAGTGTCTGTCAATTTTCTCCCAAACTGGCAAAGTACGACACACCCGGACGGCTGCAGGACCTGCACCTCCGTCCGGAATCCACAGTCTGTCACATCCTCGGAAAATCAGGCACAGCGGTGGAAGGATTTGTCACCTGGGATGATGATCTGCTGGAGTTTGTACTCAAGCTGAATGAATGCCTCGGGCCGGATCTCATGCCCAATCTTGCCAAAGATTTGGAAGATAAGAGCGTAGTGATCCTGGCACTGGGTGTGAGTTACTCTGACTGGCTGATGCGGTTCTTCCTGAGAGTCATTCGGCAGAAGTCTCTCACTTCTCCGGAACTGGGCATCACCAGACTGGTTGAAGCATCGGATCCGCTGAAGCCGGAAAATGTGGTGATGTTTTTTGGTCGCGTGGCACGGAAGGTGACGGTCTTTGATCTGCCGCCGAAGGACTTCGTGCGTGAACTGGCGGATCGTTGGACCAAGCGACATCCCCCGGCGGAGCAGCCAACTGAATTCGTCGCGATCAGCACGGTCGCGGACGAAATGAAGCCGGGAGCCGTCTTCATTTCCTACATGCGTGAAGATGAACCTGCCGTACGGCAGATTGTAAGTCGACTGCAGGGGGCGGGCTGCGACGTCTGGCTTGACCTTGACCGGCTCAAGTCGGGCATGAACTTCAACATTCGCATTGAAGAATACATTCGGTCGAAGTGCGCACTGTTCGTATCCGTGATCTCCGCCAGGACCGAGAAACAGGCGGAATCGTACGCTCAACGCGAACGCATCTGGGCATCGAATCGTGCGACCGGTATTGCCGATGCGGAACGCGACAAATACTATCACCCTGTCATCATTGATGCGGACCTTGACCCCAGTCAGATTCGAAATGAACCGACGACATTTAATGCCGTTCACCGTCCCATGTACATCGGTGGCAAAGTTGACGATGACTTCTGTCAGCGAATTCGCAACCTGCAACTGGAATGGCTGAATCGCCACAAGGGAGGTGCCCAGTGAACGCTGGCAACACAACTCCGGAGCAGGGGACGCAATCGTCTGACAACGCAGGACTGTCTGCAGACCTCATGCCCACAGTGACCCCGGAAACACCGTGGCTCGGGCTGAGATCGTTTACGGAACAGGTCGGCAACTACTTTTTCGGTCGCGACCGGGAAATCCGGGAACTGACCGACAGGATTCAGCATCGTCCGCTCACCGTGCTGTTCGGACAATCGGGGCTCGGCAAGACTTCGCTCGTGCAGGCGGGTGTCATTCCACAACTGCGAGCGGCCGGGTACCGACCGGTACTGGTTCGACTCATTCATGATCCGGCTATCCTCGATCTGCCACTCGAACAGCAGGTGCTGCAGGAAATCGCTCGCTCGTTTGAAATCGCCGGCGCTGAGCCCGCTACCAACGCCTCGTCGCTGTGGCATTTGTTCCACGATCTGCGATTTGGCTTCGTCGGTGCAAAAGATGTCGAATTGCTGCGGCCCGTGCTGATCTTTGACCAGTTCGAAGAGATCTTCACACTCGGGGAAACAAAACGACGAACCGACGCGACCGCGTTTCTGGAATCGCTGGCCTGCCTGGTCGAAAACCGACCTCCGCAGGACATACTGCATCGGCTGGAGACCGACGACGACCTCGCCGACCGGCTGAGACAATCCGCGCGGCCATGCCAGGTCGTGCTGTCGATGCGCAATGATTTTCTGCCGCAGTTGGAACGTCATCGTCGGCGAATGCCGTCAATGATGGAGAACCGCCTGGAACTCCGTCGACTTTCCGGACCGCAGGCATTCGAGGCTGTCTTTCGACCGGGACAGCGACGAACGTCGGAAAGTGGCCGCCCGCCGATCCTGGATCAGCCGACGGCTGAGTCGATCGTGCGGCTCGTGGCCGGGAAGGAGGCGGACGTCCCGCTTTCCGAGATCGATAATGTCCCGCCCTTGCTGAGTCTGATCTGTGAACAACTCAACGCCCGGCGACTGCGACAGGCGAAGGACACGCTGGAAATCACGGACGTGCAGGGTTCCGCCGACGAAGTCCTGCGGGATTTTGTGTCTCACTGTTTCCAGGCATATCCGCCAGCCGTGCGACAGTTTGTCGAAGAGCGTTTAATTTCCTCCAGCGGCTTTCGGGAATCCGTGAATCTGGATTCGGCAGTCGCAGAACTGGCGAATGCGGGCATCACAAACGCCGAGCAGACGTTGCGGTCGCTGGTCAATGAGCGACTACTGACGATCGAAGACCGCGGAGGTGTCGCTCGAATCGAACTCACGCACGACATTCTGGCCCCCGTCATCGTCCGGCTGCGGTCCGCTGGCACGTCGGAGCAGGCTCTGCAGCAGGCGTATCTGATTTACGACTCACTTGGGGACGCAACATCCCGTGAGCGATTGCAACTGATGGCTCAACGGCTGTTCCGCAGCCTGAGCGACCGTGACCCTGACGGACAGATTATCAGCCGGGCGATTACGATTGGGCAAGCGGCTGACGAAATCGGGGCCAATGAAGCCGATGTGCTGCTCGTCGCCCGGGCATTCGTTGATGGCGGAGTGCTGCTGGTTTTAGAAAGAACATCAGAGATCACGGCTCAAACCACGCTGCAGGTCGTACACAGGTCGCTGTTCAGGCAATGGAATCTGCTGCAAACCTGGCTGGACGAGGAAGCCGACGCTGCCGCCGGTTACCGACGCCTTGTGGACGCCATTCAGGCGAACGTAAAACGCCTTGACGACGTCAGTCTGGACCTGGCCATCACCTGGCGTGGGAAAACCAATCCGCAGCCCGCATGGGCTCGGCGATACGAACGGCATTTGGAATCAGCCACTTCTGTCCTTCCAAAATGTCTGCAACTGATCGAATCCAGCTTAGCGGCTCAGGTAGAAGACAAGCGAGCCCGGGAAGACGCCCGTCGCGAGCGTGAAGAAAGGCAATTGCGGGATCTGGCGTTTGCAAAAAAACTGACGGATTCCGAATCAGCTCGTGCCGAGAGCGAACGGAAAAAATCCGCTGTGATCCGTCGCTGGCTCGTCGCTGTTGCCTGCTTGGCAGTGGCATCGGTTATTCTGGCCTTCTATGCCTGGAAGAACGAAGTCGCAGCGGAAATTGCCACAGCGGCAGCCGTCGAATCCAAAGTTGAGGCGGACAAGAACGCAAAAGAAGCGAGCGACAGTGCAGAGCTGGTGAAAAAAGAAAAGGATCGATCGGAAATCCTGTTGGAACGCTCCGAACGACTGCTGTACGCCAGCCAGATCCGTGCCGCTGAACGGGAATACACCGTCGGTAACACTCAGATTGCACGGCAAAATCTGGATGCGTGTCGGTGGGACTATCGAGGTTGGGAACATGACAACTCGAATTCCGACGATTTCGTACTTCGCGGCCATTCCGATTCTGTCAATAGCGTGAGTTTCAGCCCTGACGGGTCGCGGATTGTCAGCGGAAGCTCTGACAATTCCATCAAGCTGTGGGACGCGGCGACGGGGGCGGAGCTGCGGACCCTGACCGGCCATTCCGATTCTGTCTTGAGCGTGAGTTTCAGCCCTGACGGGTCGCGGATTGTCAGCGGAAGCTCTGACAAGACCATCAAGCTGTGGGACGCGGCGACGGGGGCGGAGCTGCGCACGCTGACCGGCCATTCTGATTCTGTCAATAGCGTGAGTTTCAGCCCTGATGGGGCCCGGATTGTCAGCGCCAGCAACGACAATACCATCAAGGTGTGGGACGCGGCAACCGGAGCGGAGCTGCGCACCCTCACCGGACATTCCGAAAATGTCTGGAGCGTGAGTTTCAGCCCAGATGAGGCACGGATTGTCAGCGGCAGTCTAGATGGAACTATCAAGGTGTGGGACGCAGCAACCGGAGTGGCGCTACGCACTTTCAGCGGACATTCCCAAGCTGTTAACAGCGTTAGTTTCAGCCCTGACGGCCAGCGGATTGTCAGCGGCAGTTTTGACGAAACCATCAAGCTGTGGGACGCGACGACTGGGGCCGAGCTGCGCACCCTGACCGGTCATTCCGATACGGTCTGGAGCGTGAGTTTCAGCCCTGACGGCCAGCGGATTGTCAGCGGAAGTTTTGACAATACCATCAAGCTGTGGGACGCGACAACTGGGGCCGAGCTGCGCACCCTGACCGGTCATTCCGATGCGGTCTTGAGCGTGAGTTTCAGTCCTGACGGACAGTGGATTGTCAGCGGAAGTGACGACAAGACGATCAAGCTGTGGGACGCGGCGAAAAGGGCAGAGTTGCACAACCTGGCGGGCCATTCCCTAGCGGTCACGAGCGTGAGTTTCAGCCGTGACGGCCAGCGGATTGTCAGCGGAAGCCATGACAAAACCATCAAGCTGTGGGACGCGGTGACAGGCGCGGAGCAGCGCACACTGATCGGCCATTCCGGTACTGTCATGAGCGTGAGTTTCAGCCCTGACGGCCAGCGGATTGTCAGCGGAAGCCATGACGAAACCATCAAGCTGTGGGACGCGGCTACCGGGGAGGAGTTGCGCACACTGACCGGCCATTCCTCATATGTCAATCTCGTGAGTTTCAGCCCTGACGGCCAGCGGATTGTCAGCGGAAGTTTTGACAATACCATCAAGCTGTGGGACGCGACAACTGGGGCCGAGCTGCGCACCCTGACCGGTCATTCCGATGCGGTCTTGAGCGTGAGTTTCAGCCCTGACGGCCAGCGGATTGTCAGCGGAAGTTTTGACAAAACCATCAAGCTGTGGGACGCAGCGACGGGGACGGAGCTGCGCACCTTGACCGGCCATTCCGCTTATGTCAGTAGCGTGAGTTTCAGCCCTGACGGGTCGCGGATTGTCAGCGGAAGCGATGACAAGACCATCAAGCTATGGGACGCGGCGACGGGGGCGGAGCTGCGCACCTTGACCGGCCATTCCGAAGGTGTCCAGAGCGTGAGTTTCAGCCGAGACGGCCAACGGATTGTCAGCGGAAGCGTGGACAACACCATCAGCCTGTGGGGCGCTCCACGGCGGAGAGCGATGTTGCCAGCATTCGTGGTAAATGGGGTCTCATCACGTTTCGTAATCAGCGGGGATCAAAAGTGGATCGCTGCCAGCGACAATCAGGGTGTGGTCAGACTCATCAATGCCGAAAGTGGCCGAGTCGAACTCGAATTGACTGCAAACAAGCAGCCGATCACGTCTCTGGCCGTGAGACCAAACCTTTCGCAGGTCGTCGCAGGAGATTCTGACAACTCGATCATTGTCTGGAATCTAAACGCTGGCGAAAAACGCCCGGCACTGTTGAGGCAGAAGACAATCAAATCAACACACGGCGAACAACCGTGGTGCATGGCGTACTGTGATGATCAATCGCTGCTGGCCGTTGGGATGCGGGAAGGAATTGTGCGAATCCTGGATGCCGAGTCCATGAAGGAAAAAACGTGGTTCAACGCTCACGATTCGTATGTCAAAGGACTGCAATTCGACCAGGGACGCGATCGATTGATCACCATCGGATGGACGAAGGGCGATCCCGAACATCAGAACAGTGAAATCAAGGTCTGGGATTGGGAGTCCAAGTCGCGGAAACTCGTTCGCACAGTCGCAACTCCCGAAGGCCGATGGACCGCCGGGTTGGCTCGACACGGTCGGTTGATCGCTTCCGGCAGTGAGTCCGGTCAACTCAAGGTCTGGGACTTCGAAACCGGTCGTGAAGTGTTTTCTCTGGAACACGCTCACCAGTCCGACATCCACGGCATCGCGTTCAGCCCGGATGGCTCACTGCTCGCCACCGCCGGCAACGACATGCTCGGCAGGATCTGGACGGTGGATTCATCCGACCCTGACCATGTTGTCGTGAAACTGGCCATCGAATTGCCCGAGCATTACGCAGAACTCACCAGCATCGCCTTCAGCCACGGCGGCACTCGTGCGGTTTCGTCCGGCAAAGACGGCTACGTCCGAGTCTGGCTGCTGGAAGAACTGATGCCATGGCATTTCAAGGGCCAGCCTGCTCCTGGCAGTGGGTCTGCCATTGCAGTCGCCGTCGTCGAGTCTGAGCCCGAGGCACATTTGACGCCAGAGCCATCTTCCGCGTTCGAGCCTGCTGCAAAAGATGCGTCGTCATCGCATCCTTCCCCATCACCACAACGATCACTGCCAGTTTTCACGCCAATAGGATCGATGTTCGCAGGCGTGGCAGTTTTTTGCCTGGCGATCGTACTTGCGACATGTTTCAGGCGGAGAAACTCGTCAAACTGAAATTGTTTCTCCATTGAAGAAAAGTTGTGCATGTCAATCTTTGCTGCTGAACCATTGACGATCATGATCTCAACGCGCGAGGCGATGCACCTGAGAATGTTGGCGATTGCGTTCGATCGAAACTCGCGAACGCTTTGCGATTCAGCGAAAGACTGAATTGAAAAGTGGCCCTTCTCGTGGGATGCTATTGGCGGGGTTCCTGTGCCATTTGCCCCGGGCTGGAAATTGCCAGCTTGCGAGATTGGATCACGTGGGAGACAAAAATGCCTGTGCAATCTCTTTTGATTCACCTGCTATTTAACGCTCAGTCGGCCACAGCACGAGTCCTCGCTCGTCACATCCATCGTCAACTGAACGACGACGTGATTGTGCCAGGATTGCGGGTGCCTACCGTTTTCTGTCCCTTTACGGAGCGTGGTAAGCCACCAGGAAGTCTCAGACTGGACATGGCCCAACACAGCTTTGTCGTCCCTTTGGCTGATGATGAACTCAGCGTCGATGACGACTGGTGCCGATTCGTTGCGGATGTTTGGGAGACGTGTGATTCGTCGGAGAATGGCAAACATCGGTGTGTGCCCATGCAGCTGACGACGAGTGCGTGGCCGCTGGACGATCGGCTGCGCGAAGTGAATTTCGGCCGGGCCTTCGCACTTCCTGACGTCGCTTCACGAAACGCCTGGGTCTCGCGCCGAGTTGTCATTGAGTTGTGCCGTTTTCTGCGTGGACTGGATGCGACTAATGACAAGAGTCGGGCACCGACGCAACTGTTTCTGAGCCATGCCAAGGCAGACATAGGTGTCGAACCGAAAGTGGCTCAACAATTCATTGATTATCTTAAAGTCGATCAGCCTGTTGATGCCTGGGTGGACTCGGGAGAGATCGAGACGGGTTCGAAGTTCTCGGATGCGATTCGCGATGGTGTCGAGCGGACTTCGTTATTGGCAATTGTCACGGACAACTATTCGTCAAGAGACTGGTGTCGTGAGGAGATCATGCTTGCCAAGGAACACCAGCGCCCCATCGTCGTGGTCGATGCCCTGATGACTCACGAAGTTCGCAGCTTTCCGTTCCTCGAAAATGTCCCCAAGTTGCGATGGGACTCAAACGTCACGGCCTGCGTCGATCTGTTGCTCAAAGAAACATTGCGACACCTGCATACCAGAGCGATGCTGGAGTCATCAAAACAATCGGAGGACACGATCTTTCTTCGCCCACCAGAGCCAGCCACTCTGCTGGGCGTTCCGCCGACATCCAGTATCCTTTACCCCGATCCTCCGCTGAGCGCTCGGGAATTAAAGCGACTTTCAAAATCGGGTGCGACATTCTCCACGCCTCTGGAACGTTCAGCACAGAATCGTTCTCTCGCCGGTAAACTGATCGCGTTGTCGATGTCCGAGAGCAGCGACATTGGACGCTGGGGAATGGATGAACTTCACCAGACGCAAACGATGCTTGAACTGTCGCGGCATCTCCTTATTCGTGGAGCATCGTTGGCGTATGGTGGCCACCTCGGGGAACCCGGATACACTCGCAAACTCTTTGAACTGGTGAGATCCCACAACAGCCAGGACGGCGTCGAGCCATTCCAGCGGATCGTCAACCACTACGGCTGGCCGCTCCCTGATTTGTCCATTGCTCAGCGTGCAGAACTCAAACACGTCTCAACGATCATCCCGATTCCCCGTCCGGCCGATGCGGATGAGTTGTTGCACCCGGATTTGGTCGCCGCAATTCCAGCCTTCTTCCCTGGAAACAAGTCACCGGAACACCGATACGCGTGGTGCCGTGGTATGACGGAAATGCGTGCTTTTCAGGCCGATCGTTCGCGCAGCGACGTAGTTGCTCGGATCGTTCTTGGCGGAACCTTTGAGAAGACGGTGAAAGTGGCTCCGGACGGTACCGTCAAGGAGAGTTGGTACTCCAGCCGTATGCCCGGCGTGCTGGAAGAAGTTCTGCTTTCGATCAAGGCTGGCCAACCGGTGTTCCTCATTGGAGCGTTTGGCGGAGTCGCCAAAATGGTCATCGATCTCCTCCAGGGAAAAGGCCACCCTGCGGCTTCATGGGACGTGCAATCAAAGGCACCCTTCGCCAGCGAAACACGGGATCTATACGCGGCACGCAGTCAGAACTGGTGGTATTACGATAACGAACCACGAATCGCCGGCTTAGCAGTCGATGACTCGCGATCGATCGTCGAGTTTCTCTGCGATGCCTGGAAGCCAAACACAAACCGCGGTTGGGAGACCTGTCTCAACCCGCTTACGCGATCACAAAATCTAGAGTTGTTTGAAACCGTTGATCTCGCACGCATGGTTGAGCTTGTTCAGGTTGGTATGAACGCCGTGAATTGACCAGACGTCAAGATCGCTTTTTGCATTCGTCAGAATGAGCGTACGGGACATTTTCTTGTTTAGGGAATGTGCTTATGAGCGTGGATTGGAGAGTCATTTTGCAGTGGTCGGTAACCTTGTCGAGCAATGGGTCCTGTCTGACGTTTTCGAACGTTCCGGTAGTTGAGCCGATCCAAATAGCAATTGTCGGCGAGGCGGGCCGGGAGATCGACGCACAGTCGTTGTTCCGGTCGTTGGAAAACACGATCCAACAGTATTCACCGTCTCCGGTTCGTCGCAGCACTTCAATCTCCGCACCTTCATCTCCGCCGATGACGAGGAACTCGCCATTGCCAATCACGGCGACAGCGCTGATGTTTTCGGGGGCAGCCGTTACGCCCGTGAATTTTGCGGGAGGCAGAGGCTCCAGCTCCGCACCGGACAGTGACTGAGCCAGAATACAAATGTGTGAAATGAGAAAGCGATTCACAGCAACGTACTCCATCGGTCGCAGACAGTGGTAGTCCCTGGAGATCAGCGTCGTTTACGAGTCAAACGGGAAGGATCGTTGCGATCATTTCGCCACGCTGGATGATGAAAATCAACAGCGAAGTCTCCATTATCAGGAGGCAACGGCTTCCTCAAAGACGATGTGTCCAATGCGTTTCCAGTTCCGGATAATGCGGCGTTGCCGGAACATTGAAATATATCACACCCAAGACTCTCACCTCCCTGAAGATATTCGAAATTACAGGAGCGGGGATGCGATTGCAATCAATCGCTACAGCAAATCAAGAAGATATTTCGAGAGTGTATTTGGATTGCCTCCCGCCAGTCAATCAGTCGGTACTTAGGCGATCGGCGCTGCCAGCGGGGCAGACGGCTCACTGACCACCGGAATGCCGAGCAAGCCGTTTCCGATGCAAACCCTGGCGGCACA